>CBDVBS010000178.1:0-7568 GCA_965372275.1 uncultured bacterium
GCAATTTCCAAGATGCAAAGGAACGATATTATAACCCACGGAAGAACTTTGCCTACGATAACGGACTATTTACACTAAACAATCTTGTTACACCAAATATTTTATTCACCAGACGTTAGTTCAATCCAGTGGAGAGGGTGGGAATCGAACCCACAACCACCGGTTTTATCCGGCGGCACCCGGCTTTGAAGGCCAGTGGGGACACCAGTCCCCGGTCCTCCCCGCGTGACCGACCGGCCCCAGCCAGGTGGTATTATGTTTTTTTCAATCTTCGTACATCGCCGTCGCGGACGATGGTTCCCTCATCCTCGTAATACTGCAGAAGCGGGATCGCGAACTTGCGGGAGGTGCCGAGATGTTCGCGCATTTCGCTTACAGACGCTTCGCCCTGCCTTCCGAGGAAATCGACCACCTTCTTCCGTATCCAGTCAATCGCTTTGCCGGAGAACATGATCCCGCCCGGCGCGGTGATAATTCGCTTTGATTCGAGGAGATACTCGACGATGTTTCTCAACCGTTTCTTGTCGACCGGCCATCCGCGCTTGTTCTCGCTGAGCTGCTTCGGTGACGCTGAATTGCCGATGTATTCGAGGATAATGTCTATCGTGATATTGTCGTCCTTGTTGAACTCCGATTTCGATCCCGGCAGGGTGTAGGTGGACTCCACATCAGAGATGTCGCCGCTTTCCAGTCCCTCATTAATTGATTGCTGCAACGCAGCGAGTGGAATTTCGGCGCCGACTATAGCCGAAATGCCTTTCATGATCCCCTTCAATGTAAGCCCCTTCACGAGCAGGGGATGGGCATTGTGATGTGCTTCGAGGGCTTTCCTGACCGCCGCGTTTATCCTTTCGCGGTTCTCGGGCAGAGTGTAATATCTCTTGTTGCCCTCGCCATACCCCATAACCTGCCCGTCGCCGGAAGTGAGTTCGGCCAGCGTCTTATCGAGAGCTTTCTGACTGACATTTAAAAGTTTCAGCAAGGTGGTGTAGTTCGTACCATGCGCGGTCTTCGATATCTCATGCCTGATGGCGGCATCGAGTCCGGTGCTGACCAATTCGAGGACCTTATCGGCGACTTCCTCGCGTTTCTTCTGATGTTTGAGCGGATGCGCGTCGAGCACTTCGCCACCACCGATGGTGTCTTCCTGTGACGCGTTCCTGATGATGAACCGATCCCCGCCGCTGATGGCAACCTGTTCGTTCAGACGCAACTGCACCAATGCGGGTTGTCCCGGTTCTACAGACTGTTTATCTAATGGATACATGCGTGCGGTTATCTCGGCGGTACCGATGTGCAGATGCACCGCGCTTCCTGATGTCAATGGCCGGTAATCACCCGGCAGGGGTTCGATACGTGCATCGAACATGTATGTCGTTTCAAGCGAATCCGGCTCGGCGATCACATGCCCTCGTGTCACATCGTCTTTTTCAATTCCGGCGAGATTTATCGCGACTCGTTTTCCCGGCCCGGCGCTATTTGATGGTTCGCCATGTATTTGGATCGAGCGTACACGAGCGCGTTTGTCTCCGGGAAGTATCGCCACTTCGTCCGCTTCCTTCACAACACCTGCCAATGTCGTTCCGGTCACGACCGTACCCGCGCCTTTAATCGTGAAGACCCTGTCAACCGGCATACGAAAACGATCGCCGAGACTTCGGGGAGGCACGGACTTGGCGAGTTCATCAAGGGCCCTGACCAGGTCTTCGATACCTTCACCTGTATGGGCGGAAACGGGGACTATCGGGCTTCCCTCGAGGAAAGTACCCACGAGAAGGTCTTCGACATCGGCGACAGCCAATTCCCGCAGCTCTTCATCGACTAAGTCTATCTTATTCAACGCCACGATCCCGGCGCGTACGCCGAGGAGGCGCACGATATGCAGATGCTCCTTCGTCTGGGGCATGACGCCGTCATCGGCGGCGACTACCAGCATCACGATATCGATGCCCTGGGCTCCGGCGACCATGTTGCGTATGAACCGCCTGTGACCGGGGACATCGACTATGCCCAACCGTATCCCGCTCGGCAGGCCGTAGTGCGCGAAGCCAATATTGATGGTGATGCCGCGCTCTTTTTCCTCGCGCATGGTGTCGCACTCGATGCCGGTCATCGTCCTGATAAGCGCGGTCTTGCCGTGGTCGATATGCCCGGCGGTTCCGAGTACGAGATATGGTGCCGTTTCGGTCATTTGATTTCCCTGAAGCGATTCACGACTCGTTCAACATCACCGGGGAGGAGCGTGAGCACATTTATGACATAGACGCCCTTCTGGAAATATCCCACGACTGATGGGATTCCCCTTCGCAGGATTTCATCGAGCTTTTTCGCATCGATTCCCTTGGGATTGACGGCGACGAGTTTTGACTGGATATCCTGCCCCGGCACCGAGCCTCCGCCGAATGAGCTGGTGCCGTCGATGATGTCGATTTGCCAATCGGGTTTGGTTTCCCGCAGTTTCCCCGCGAGTTCTTCGGCGGTTTTTTCAAGCTCATCAAATGGGCGGGTGCGGAGCCATTCCATTTCTCCCGACCCGGTGGATGATGTCCCCCTGATATGTTCCAATAAAGTTACATAGAGTGCCGAGGCAGCTAATTTATCAATTCTCACAACACGCCATAATGGGTTCTTACGTATGGCGGAAATATATGTCGGGTTCCCCAATGCAATACCCGCCTGGGGTCCCCAAAGAAGTTTGTCTCCCGAGAATGTCAGGACATCCGGCCCCTGCGCTAATTCGCCGGCAACGTCGGGCTCATCGATGCGGTTCCCGTGTTCGGGAGCGATATAGCCGCTGCCAAGGTCATGCACAACCGGGATGTTGTGCTTTTTGCCGAGGGCCGCGAGTTCGGCGGTGCTGACTTCATGGGTGAATCCAACCACCTGGTAATTCGAAGTATGGGTTTTCAGAAGAAGGGCCGTGTTCTTGTTGATGGCAGATTCATAATCGCTGAGTTTCACCCTGTTGGTCGTGCCGACTTCACGAAGGGTCGCTCCTGATTTGGCGACGACATCGGGTACGCGGAACGATCCGCCGATCTCCACGAGTTCGCCACGGCTGGTGATGACCTCGCGTCCTTCAGCGAGTGTGTTGAGGGTTATCATCACCGCTGCCGCGTTGTTGTTGACCACGGTGGCGGCTTCGCAATCGAAGAGGGTGCATAAAAGTTTTTCGAGATATATATCGCGCCGTGTCCGATCGCCGGTGAACAGATCGATTTCAAGATCACAGTATGCTCCAGCAGCCTGTATCATTGCTTCTCGCGCAGTCGCGGAGAGGATCGACCGTCCGAGGTTGGTGTGAAGGACGATGCCGGTTGCATTGACGACAGGAGCCGGATGGATCTGCATCAATCCTTCAAGTTCGGCCTCAGCCATACGTGCGACTTCCGACGGTTCAATGGGTTCGGTGAGTTTGCCTTTCGAGATTTTCTTCCTGAGATTTTCGATGACCCCGCGAACCACGCGTACGATGACATCCCGTCTGTAATCTTTCAGCACCCCTTCAAGTTCAGGAGCTAAGAGAACCTTCTCAACCTGGGGTAGCATCGATGCGCGCTTATCTTTTTTTTTATCAGCCATTAAATGACTACCTCGATTCTGCCGGGATGTTCCTCGACCACTTCGCCGACGATGGCGACCCCGGCGTCTCTGCCGCCCAACTTCTCAACTAATTTTTCCGCGACGTTTCCCGGCAGTGAGATTAACAGCCCGCCGGATGTCTGGGCGTCATTCAGGATGATTCTCTGTTCCTTTGTGCAATCGGCGTAATCGATATGTTCCTTGAAATATTTCAAGTTCCGCTTGGAGCCGGCGGGATAATATCCGGCTCCGACGAAATCGACGACTCCCGGCAGCAGCGGGATCTTCTTATATTCAATCCTGTATCCAACTTTGCCCTGTTTTAACATCTGGTATGCATGCCCGACGAGTCCGAAGCCGGTGATATCGGTGGATGCATGTGCTCCCAGTTCGACCATCAATTCAGCGGCGGCCTTGTTGAGCGTGCACATCTGGTCGAGATTAATTTTCATAATCTCATCGCTGACAATACCCATACTGTTGGCGGTAACGGTGATGCCGGTCCCGATGGCTTTGGTCAACACCAGGACATCACCCGCAACCGGTGTATCGTGACGGAGCATTTTATCAGGATGCACCACTCCGGTGACAGCCAAGCCATATTTGATATCCACATCCTGTATAGTGTGCCCGCCGATTATCACGGCACCGGCTTCCGTTGATTTGTCATGAGCGCCGCGCAATATATCGGCCAAGGTTTTCGGGTCCTCGCCATGAGGCGCCGCAAGCAGGCTGAGCCCGGTAATGGGTTTCGCGCCTACGGTGTAGAGGTCGGAATATGCATTCGCCGCGGCGATTAGACCGAAACGGTAGGCATCGGCAACAAGCGGCGGGAAGTAATCCACCGACTGCACGATGGCGATATCCGGTGATAAGCGGTAGATGCCGACATCACCGGATTCGGCGAGTCCCATTATCAAGTTGGGATGATCGCCTGTTGGCACCATATCCAAAAGATCTCCGAGCTCACACGGGCCCATTTTGGACGCTCAGCCGCCGGTGGCGACTTCTATCTTTTTTATTTCAGAAGGTTCCACTGTCACCTCCGAGAGATTTCGCCGGATGTAACCCACGAAATGGGATTCGTGGGTTACATTTATTGAAATAAAATTTACCAAGACCGGGTGCCGCACACTTTAGTGTGCGTTGCGGACGGATTTATAACCTCATACTACGCACCCTGAAGGGTGCGCTACCCGGTTCTCCTGGATTTTCCAATGTTCATAAAGCATTATATGATTTTTATCATAGATGCATCCACCATGTTCTTAATTATCACGCCTTCCTTCTCAAGCACGGCCTTGGCATCCGGGAAGGTCTTCATATCGATAAGTATCGCAATACCACAATCGGAAGATACCCTCTTCGGTACCGGAACCACATGCGGTTTGAACCCGGCGGCGAGAAGCACCTGTTCAGCATGAATGGCGTTATTAGTGCCTCGGAAGAGAAATATTTTACCTTCCCGGGTTTTCAAGGGGCGACCACCCTCGATGCGTTCGTGAGGGTGTCGAGTATATCAAACATATTCGAGATAATCCCCACCTGCAATTTCTCGGTGCGCTCGAAGAAGCTGAGGCATGTGCCGCAGCTAAGGGTAGTGACACCCATACTTTCAAGTTCTTTCAGCGAATCGATTAACGGGCCATCGGTGCTTGTGATGAGTACCCCGGAATTTACGAATATCATATGCGACGGTAGCGGTTTGATGTCCCTGATTGTATTGATAAATGCCTTGATGAGTATGCCGCCGAGATCATCCGGGCCCTCGCCCATTTTGTCCGAGGCGATATAGATCACATGCGGTTTACCGAGCTCCTTTGTCGCGGGTTCGGTGATTGCATGTTCGCAGGGAGTGCTTTTGGTGATGTCGATTACGAAGTGGTCATCGGCTTCGGTTACAACGGCGGTTCCGCCGATCTTCTCAATTGCACGCCGGACATTTTCCGCCTGGACGGGAGTATCGACGAGTGTGTGTAACTGTTCACCGTCATTGGCACTGTCGTATGCCTCGCGGGACATGACGACCGGCTGAGGGCAGAGGAATCCTCGGGCGTCTATGGTTATTTTTTCATCATCGGGCATTGCTTATATCCTTTTCTTATTTCATTCAACCACCCTTTTGAAGACAAAAGGGTGCCACCCGGAAATGGTCATCTACTGTGTGCCGCTCCGGGTGCCGCCTACAAACGAGTCTTCGATCCGGTGGCGCCTACAAACGAGTCTTCGAGCCGGTGGCGCCTACAAACGAGTCTTCGATGTTTGTAGGTGACGGAAGCACATTATTTTCCAACATTTTTACCAACATTTGCTGCGATTTCGGTTACCGCTTTAATCGCGATTTCAATATCCTCTTCAGTGTTTCCATATCCCGGTGCCAAACGTATCGTGCCATTGGGTATCGTCCCCAAATGCCGGTGCGCGAGTGGAGCGCAGTGAAGGCCGGGACGGCACAGGATATTGAATTCGGTTTCCATCGCCAAGGCGATTTCGTCGGTGTAAGCGCCTTCGATGGTAATCGACGCCATCAACGCCGTGCCATCAACCGGGGTGTGCAGCCTGACGTTTGGAACATCCCGGATGCCTTCGAGCAGCATTCCACTCAGATGTCGTTTGTGTTCGCCTGTAAGCCCGTTCTCTTCGAGGTAATCAAGCCCGCCCCTTAACCCGGCGATGCCGTGCAGGTTGCATGTACCGCTTTCATAGCAATCGGGACGGAATGTGGGTTGTTCCATTGATTCCGATTTGCTCCCGGTGCCGCCCTCGATCAGCGGAGGCAGTTCGAATTCAGGGGCGATATATAATCCCCCCGTACCGGCCGGGCCCAGGAGTCCCTTGTGTCCGGAACAGGCGAGGAATTGTATGCCCAGCTCCTTAATATTGATCGGCAGAACTCCCGCTGTTTGGGCCGCGTCGAGCAGGAACGGAACTTCGGGAAAAACTTCGCGAAGGGCTTTTACATCCTGGACAATGCCGTTTACATTTGAGCTATGCGAAACGCAGATAAGTTTCCATGTATTCTTCCCGGCTAATTCCCGGGCCGCATCGATATCAATGCGGCCATATTCATCCGCGGGTAATATTTCATATGTGACCCCGATATCATTCTTGAGCCTTTCGAGGGGACGCATGGCCGAATTATGTTCCATCGGCGAGACGAGCACCTTGTCACCGGGGCCAAGGAATCCCTTCATCACGGTATTAAGTCCCTCGGTTGTGCCGCTCGTCAGTATGAGATTCTCGGGATCGGGGACGCCGAGCAGATTGGCGAGTTTCTCGCGGACGTGATAGACCATACGCGCCGATTCCACCGAAGCCTGGTGACCGCTGCGTCCCGCATTGGCGGCAACGCCGGACATAAATTCGGTGATACCTTCAAGTACGCCGGGAGGTTTGGGCCAGGATGTGGCCCCGTGGTCGAGGTAATGAACGTGATTGTCAGGCATGTCGATTCGATTGCATGAAGGCCGTGGGAGGGCGGCATCAGACGGAGTGGATTTACAGGGGTGGCATAAGGTCCCGTAAAGGCATGCGACGCCTGGCCCAACCAGAGAGCACGGCACCCGTGCTCAAGGCATGATTTCAATTCCGCATCAGCGGGTTATTCACGGCCAACGACAATCGCATCACCTCCTTCGGACCTCGAAAATAGTAGGATCAATAATTACATGATGAATTATAAACCCCCTCGGTTCATTGTCAAGCCCTGGTGCCGCCTACAAACGAGTCTTCGAAGTTTGTAGGTGAAATTGGTAACATCAAACCCATGCAATCCGGTTTCCACAAACCCTCGGATATCAACGGTTCAACATTCCCGGCCAGACTCATGAACTGGCGTTCTCCCTTGTAAGATTTACGTTGATTCTTTTCCTTCATATTGATCACCTACAAAATTCGAAGACTCGTTTGTAGGCGGCACCCGGCACTTGCCATATTACTGTCCTGATGGCACGGTCTGTGAGTCTTCGAGCTGACCGTGGTCTTAG
>CBDVBS010000179.1:0-7546 GCA_965372275.1 uncultured bacterium
GGAACAACCTCAAGCGGGGTGACAGGGTCGGACTTGTTGTTTATGGAAGCAGGGGCGAAGTGATTTGTGAACCGACATGGAATCATGAAAAAATCATGAGAGCCATTGACAGACTACGTCCGGGAGGCGCGACCAACGCCGAGGAAGGTTTGATACTCGGTTACAACATGGCGCGTGAGAATTACGAGGAAGGGAAGATCAACCGTATCATCCTCTGCTCGGACGGCGTCGCGAATGTGGGTAATACCCGCGCCGAAACCATACTCGCGCGGATAAGGGATGACGCTGAAAAGGGCATCACACTGACGACTATCGGGTTCGGTATGGGCAACTATAACGATGTGCTCATGGAAAAACTCGCCGACAATGGCGACGGGATGTATTTCTATATTGACAACGAAGAGGAAGCGGGGAGGATCTTCGGCGACGGTGCAACCCAGATGTTGCTGACATTGGCGTCAGATGCGAAGATACAGGTTGTTTTCAATGAAGATACGGTCGATCGGTTCAGGCTTCTCGGTTACGAAAACCGTTACCTCGAAAAGGAAGATTTTCTCGATGACACCGTCGATGCCGGGGAAGTGAACGCGGGACAATCGGTAACGGCACTCTATGAGATCAGGATCAAGGACGACCAACTGGACTGGCCATGGACCGATATAGCAACGGTGAAAGTCAGGTACATGTACTTCCCGACAGGCGAAATTGAAACCGACCAGAGAACGGTCAAGATGCGTGATATGGAGCACAGCTTCAGACGCGCGAGCCGCGATTTCAGGTTCACGGCCTGCGTCGCTGAATTCGCCGAGATTCTGAAGGGAATCCACTGGGCGAAGGATGGCAGTCTTGCAAACGTGTTCGAGATTGCCGACAGAATTGCAAGCAACGATAAGGAACGTGAATTCGTGAAACTCGTCGAGAAAACCATGTATCTCAAGGGTGACTAAATCTCTTCCGCATCTATTTCACCACCCGGCGGCATCCCGCCGGGTTTTCTTTTTCTATTGAACTTCGGGTATTGTAAACCCGTATTCTGACTCCATATAACCCGGTATTCTGATGCAGGCTCCCGGTTCGCAGTTGCACTACATCCAGAGTCCCCGCCCCAGGGTCCGCGGTAAATTGCCACAAGCCCCAGGTGTGGTGGGATGTTCCACTCACCATGGCGCGTTGGCTTGATTCATCGGGAATAATGGGTGTAACCGAGTCTCCCGAACAGCCCGTTGAGAGAATTATTACTGCAGTTAACATGCAAACTAAAATGCAGTTGAAACGCATCAGGGAACCTCATGGTAATGTTGTTGTCACTCCTGGCTCGGTGGCAGCCAGTTGCCCTCCGTGCCGCCGAATGCGCCCATCTCGGTGGCGTCATCGCTCACGAGATTGGCGTTGGTAACATGGTAATAATCCGCCCCCGGCGTCATGTCATAAGCCGGGTCTTCATTATCGGTGTTATCGAAACAGCCAATTCCCTTACCCGCGAAACCGTAGTACTCAAGCCCGCCTACTCCTAAGTCGAGATTGAATACATTCGAGTACATCACGGTCAGGCCGAATTGCCCATCGTATCCCCTTCCGCAGAAAACGGATGCAGAGGTAAGTTCCGTGGTGGCGATATTACTGATGATATTGTTCTTTACAATCACCGATTCCGTCGGTTGTCCCGCGGTACAGCAGAATACTCCCGCGAATTCCCCCGCCTGGCTGCCGGCGCGTGCAACGCAGTTGATATCATCAATGGTGTTGTTAGCAATGATTGAGCCGGGTGAGTCCACTATCCTTATTCCACAAATTGCATTACGCCGGATATAAGCCCCTGCATGCGAGCCATCCCCATCCGAGAGGTCATAGATGTCATATATGAGGTTATTCGTGACAACCGCATTCGGGCAATAATAAAGATCAATACCCTCGGTATAAGTATGGCGCGCGTCTCCGGCGTTATGTATGCTCTGGTAGTTCAGGTGGTGGATTTCATTATGTTTGATAACCACTCCCTCGGACTCAAAAATCCGGAGACCGGAAGTCCTCATCGACCAGTTATAATTCCTTGGGTTGAACAGATCTACGATTTCGTTGTGCTCAATGGTAATCCCTGACCCACCGTCAACACATATCCCGGCGAAATCAGTTGCGCTTATCGTCGTTGCGATATGGCAGTTACTTATGGTGACATCAGTGCAATCATCAAGGTGAACCAATTCGAATGTGTGAAGCCCCGATCCGCCCCACCATTCGATTTCGAAATAATTCGATGTCAAATCGAATCCGTCAAAAACGACATTCGAAATGCCGATGCCTTCAATATAGCCGTATGCGTCAATCTCACGGATTCTCGGTTTCCCGACGCCGCCGTTCCAGTTGGTGCCCATCACGCTGACATTTGAAATCAATGTGATCTTCTCGACATATTCACCATCGCCATCGATGGCATCCACTTCAACGACAGCAGGACCCGTTGCGGCGTTAATGCCTTCCTGGATGGTATCGAACGGATGCACCTGCGAGCCGTCCTCGTCCGGGTCACCCGCGTTATCGCCATCGACGTAGATGTACTGAAGCGTGGCCCCGCCAACTTCAGCGGTATACGCGAAGTATGCCGTTGTGTTCACGCCATTTATGAATCCCTGGAAATCCGGGATCTCGCTTATCACGCTGATGAGCAATTCCATCGATCCCGGAGGAGGAGTGGCGGACGCGATATCTATCTCGTAAGTCGAATAACCGGTTCCGCCGCCCGTTGGGAAAGCTGATATGACGGATGAAAAACTGCCCGGCGACTCGACCTTCACCGCGTTCAAACTCGCGTTGAACCAGTCATAAACGTCGATAGACAATTCCAGCCCGCCGCCGGACATCACGCCGTCGTTCCAGAGAGTGTTCTCAACTTCCGTCACCGCCACGCGCCATGCTTCAGAACGGTTGGCGCCCAGCGGGAAATCATCCGGCGCCTCCCACGGCGGGTTGCCATTAGGGAATTTCCAACTTGCATCCACCGCATAGTTGAAGACCAATCCTTCTGCTCCCAACTCAATCGTGTAATGCCTGACATTCTTCTGACCGGGATAGAATGTCCCCCGGCCATCGACGGTCACATCGCTAAGCGGGTCGTCGGGATCGTCCAGATCATCGCAGAAATATTTGTAGCCGTTCACCGTACAGTTGTAATCTGCATACGAATCGGGCGCGCCTAACAGCCCGTCTGTGTAACCGAAGATCGTGCCCGGATTGATCGGGAACTCGGTTGAATTCCACCAGCGGGAGTAGCCGTCGGGATTCAACAGGCGCGTATTCCCATCGCCGGCTATTACAAGCGCCGGGTCATCGAATCCGGTTATTGCGCCGCTGGTGATGAGAATTCCGCATACGTCAAACCCCGTGAATTCTATCAGCCCAAGGAACGGATGCCGCAATCCAATATCGACATCCAGCTTATTCCCAACAAACTGGGGCGCTGATTCGAGCGTAAGGTACAAAAATGGCGGCGGTTCTACGAACGGAAGCGCGTTGAGATGCACGCTCCCGGTTCGCAGTTGCACCACATCCAGAGTTCCCGCCTCAGGGTCCGCGGTAAATTGCCATAGACCATGTAGTTGATGGGATGTTTCACTCTCGCTATACTTTACCGCGTTATCAGGTAAAACAGGTTCAACCGGCGTGGATGAGCATCCAAAAGACACCAGTACAAGCAGTAAAAGGAAACAGTATGCAATTCTTTTTGCCTTCATTATCATCACCTTTCAATTTTTTTATACTGGGTGGACTTGGTTTCGCTGTCCCAAGCCCACCCAGCTCACTTAGAAGGTTAATAATCGCCAATCCAGTATGGTCGTTAATCCTCGAAATTCCAGTTCCCCCCTGGTCCGCCGTAGCAGCCCATATCACTCGGACCGCCGTCATGGTCAAGTATGCCCGGATCGCCGGTGTCGATACATGGCGAACCGCTATTCAGGTGATGCCCGTCAATGTAATCGGGATCGGTATCCAAACAGCCGGTGCCCTCGGTGATATCACCAAAGAAACGGTACCCGCCGGGATTGTAGGGAGGGCCTGGCGGATAAGTATCTAACAGCATGTTCCAGACATCGCAATATTCTGCTGTGGGTGAGGAGTTGCCGGAGCCAAGGAATCCCCACGAGCCACCATTGTCATAATATGAATCGTATATACCCACGAAGTTAGTTATCAGGTTGTTGGTACATATAGCTGATGCTGTGATCGAGAGATTAACACCGCAGGCAGTTGCATCCCACCAAGCCTGGGTGTGTGGACTGGTGTATATGTTGTCGGCGGTATTGTTGGCGGCGAAGAGATTCCCACCGCCGTCGGCGCGCAGCCAATATACAGATCCCCAATCACCGGCCACTTCAAAGTCGCAGAAAAGTGTGTTGGTCACTACCGCATCATCGCAATTCCTCAGCCATATTGAATATCCAGGTTTCCAACCCTTTGTATCATAGCCGGTAGCCATGTTATGGCAATAGGTATGAGATACTCGCACGTTGTTGGAATCGGTAAAGGATATCACCGCCACATGTTCGTCCCAGTGACCTCCAGGGGTATTCACTCCTCGAATATTGTCGAACTCAAATCCGTCAACCCTCACGCCATCCGCACTGTCAACATATATACACTCACACCAATAAGTAACACCGTCAACGCGGTATGGCGGAGTGAAATTCCGCATTGCCGGGATTTTGTAATGATCGGTATCAAGACTGTACCCCTGGAGACCGAGTCCTGCGTGAGTCGATGTTAGATCGATCCGCTCGTTATAAACAAGCTGGCCGCCCGCGCCGTCATCGCCGCGAACCATTATGATGCTTCCATCAACATCGTCCGCTTCCGACACTGCTTCAAGCACGCCGTTGTTTATGGTATCCAACGGGTCATTCATCGCGCCTGACCCGCCCGATGACCCGGTCGCGCCATCGATATACACGCCCCTCGCTACAACCGTCGGGTAGATGTAGATATCAGTGCCGTTTACCCTAAGTGCGACATCATAAGTGATGGGATAATCCTCCGCCGCTTCGTAGTCATATTTGTGAGCCGCGGTCAGACCGCCGCCTTCCACGTTGAAGGTGACGCCGTCGTAGCTGAAATCCCATTCATAGCTGCTCCCGGGATGATCGGAACCGTTGAATTCCATCCACCATTCCGTCGGGAGGGGATCACCGGTCGTGCCCGACGGATAAACGCCGTCATAATATGGGTCAACCTCAATTGGAGCGCCGGAGCCGACATACGCTGAATGCAGGAAATACGCGCAGACCGGTTTGCCCTCAAGGAAATCCTGGTACCCTTCCGCTTCGCACTGGGCGGTTACCAGGATATCAATACCGGCAGGCCCGGGAGTGGCTCCGGTAATGTCAACCACGTAGGTTGAGTATCCCTCTCCGCCGCCAACGGGCGTGGTTGATGACACCGCGCTGAAATTGCCGGGGCTTTCCACCGTGATGGAGTTCGCCTCGCAGTTGTACCAGTCATAGAGGTCAATCGAAAGCGACAGATCGCCGCCCAAACCTCCCATGCCGTCATTCCAGAGCGTATTGTTCGTCTCCATTACATCAGCCCGCCACGCCTCGGTACGGTTCGCTTCAGGCACGAAATCGTCCGGGGCCGTCCACGGGGCATCCCCAGGGGGGTACTCCCAGCACGCATCGATGACATAATTGAATATCAACCCGGCTTCTCCCATGTCAATCGAGTAATGCCGGATGTTCTTCTGCCCCGCTGAGAACATCCCACGGTTCTCAAGAACAACCGCGCTAAGCGGGTCGTCAGCGGACAAATCATCGCAGAAGTACTTGTAGCCGTTAATCGTGGAGTTGTAATCAGCATAAGAATCCGGTGCACCTAAAAGACCATCAATATAACCGAAGATAGTCCCGTTATTGGGAAACTCCGCGGGATTCCACCAGCGGGAGAGCCCGTCTGGATTCAACAGACGGAAGTCTCCTTCACCGGTCATCAACAGGTCACTATCACCAAAACCGGTAATTGAACCGTTGGTGATGAGAACCCCGCATACATCGAAACCGGTGAATTCGGTCAGACCGAGGAACGGGTGCCTCAGTCCGATATCCGTTTCAATGACATTGCCGTTGAATTCGAGTGATTCAAGCGTTAGATTTAGAAGCGGCGGCGGTTCGAGAAACGGCAGGGCATTAAGATGGAAGTTGCCTGCGCGCAACTGTACGACATCAAGCGTTCCCGCCTCAGGATCCGCTATAAACTGCCATAAACCCCATGTGTGGTGGGATGTCTCACTCCTCACCATATCCATGGGCTCGTTGGGAATCATTGCCGTTTCCATGCCCCCCGATGAACAACCGGTAAAGGCGATGAATGCAATACTCCCAAGAAACAGAACCAGAAAAATATTCCTCATCTTCAAAACCTCCTGAATTTTTTACCATTCTCACCCGTTTGAATTATCCTGCGCCCAAGTCCAATTACTCCGATATAATCATCACGCCCCAGTCGGCCATTCCGTCAGCCCAACTGTTGTTCGTCAGATCGAACCATGAATCATCAGACAGGTCATATACGGCAATCTCCGCCGCGTCATAAGCGCCGTGGTCAAATGTCATCTTAGTCCCGTCAGGACTGAAGGACGGGTGGCGGCAATATGTGTCGACTTGAATAACCTTGTCCGGTGGGAACCATGAGTCGATGGGGCTGATGTAGATACTGTAACCGGAGCCGCCGTAGCTTGTCGCCCAGGCGAGTTGTGTCCCGTCGGGGCTGGGGTCCGGGTCCACATGCGAAGTGTTTTCGGTATATTTGGTTATCGTACCGGTGTCGATCTCATAGATGTACAGTTCGCATGGTGAGAAATCCTGGAAGTAGACGTATTCGTCATCAGGTGAGTAAACGGGCGCTATAATATCAATTGAGCTTGAAAATAGAAGCTCTTTATTGCCGCCGTCGGGGTCCATAGTGTAGAGTTCGAAGGTCGAGATCCAGGTATCGCCATAAGCGCAGATGATCTTCTGGCTATCGTTACGCCAACTGGGGTACCAATAGAAGTTACTCATTCCCGTGATCGAGATGTCTTCACCGGTGACAACATCTATCCGCCTTAGCTCGGCACAGAATGTCATATCAAAGCGCATGTAAACGATGTATTGGCCGTCGGGGGAGAGCACTGGCCCCTCACACAAGGAACCTGGTTCCCATGTGGTCCATTCCACAGGGTCGGTCAGTCCTTCGGGGTCGATGCTGAAGACATTCCTGTTAGCGGTGTAAACAATGCGTTCCTCCAAGACAACCAGCGATTCATCGCTCACTTCGAAACCGCCTACCATCCAATAGTTGGGGATATTTCCCAAAGCGGGTTCGGTGACGGTATCTTTAGCGGTGATGAAAATATCTACCGGGGCGCTTGAAGTCAGATTATCGCCGCTGAGCTGGAAATGGTAGGTAGCGGTATGTTCCGTGGTCTCAACGGGTTCCGTCTCCTCGGTATAATCAAAGAGCCCCGGCCATTCAACACCTGCAGATTGTATGGTACCCGGACCCTGCCAGTCATAGACCATGA
>CBDVBS010000180.1:0-7545 GCA_965372275.1 uncultured bacterium
GGTTGCTTCGAACGGGTTCCCCCCGGCGAGAAGGGAATAGAGGATCATCCCGAGGGCGTAGAGGTCACTCTTACCGCTTGGAGCCGAGCCTTCGACCACTTCGGGGGCGAGGTAAACGACCGTCTCAACCAGCTTTGTCGTTTTGATGATACCCTCGGTTTCAAGCCCCACCGGAATACTCAACCCGCCGATGACCGGTATGCCGGGTCGAACCATTATGTTGCTCGGTTTCAGTTGACCGAGCACGATGCCGAGCGCATGGATCGCCTTGAGACCCTTGGCGATGTCCTTGATGATCTCGACCGCTTCCTCAACCTTGACCCGCCCGGTGTCTTCCATGAACCACTTGAGGTTTTTGCCGTCGATCATCTCCTGGGCGATGTAGATCATCCCGTCCTGAAATCCCGCTTCGAATATGCGGGCGACATTACGGTGTTCGATCTCGCTGAGTTTTTTCGCCTGCTCCTCGGTGGCGTGCACGAGACGCAGGAGGTCCGGATCGTCATCCGGAAGATCGGGGTTCACACGTATCACCTTGAGCGCCAACTGACGCTGGCTCTCGACGTCGAGGACACGGTAAACCACGCCTTCAGAACCCCTTCCCAATTCTCCCATGATTGAATATTTACCGATCTTGTCCATGACCTTCCCGATTATGCGGGCTTGATGCACGTGTTATGCATGCCCGATAGGATTCATGCTCATGAAAGCAAGAACTATAAACCACCCAGAGCCCTTCGTGACGGGTGTACTACACGTATCCTGATGAAGCATGAAGATAACAGAAAAATCCTGTTATCACCCATTCGAAGCCGGGTAAAAATGCTTTCCCGACATGTAGATAATACGCCTAATACCCGCTGATTTCAAGGGGGAGTATTGTAGCCCGGCAATCCCTTGCCGGGAATAAATCTGACTGCTCCGACGCGTGCTTGTACGTCTCATCCTCAACCTCTATGATCCCGCAATCATCGCACGGGTTCGATTGACCGGCGCATTGCTAATCAGGAGTGTATTTGATCAGCCAATGATCAAGGGTGGAGATATATATGTCGTCGCCATCGACCTCGATTGATGTTAAGAACTGAGATATTCCGGGTAGCTCAATATTCTCATATTCACCGGTAGTTGTATCCATTATCCCAAAGTATGTTTTATCGTCATATTTGGAGTTGAAGTATGCCATATACAAGTAATCACCGACTAAGCAGGTGCCGTCCAATTTCCAGGGCAATACGTTAGGGTCAGGTTTCTCAAGAACGACATGCTCCATCTCCCATGTATCCAAATGCAGGATTGAAAGCCCCGCTGGTTTGTCTGTTGCATATGCGCCGTTCGGGTTGCTTATATAGATTTTATTAACGCCATCGTACTCCATGTGCGTATCATAAGCCGGACCGGCGATAAACTGCCTGACTTCTTGTGTGCTTTTGTCAACGACACTGACTATGCTCCCCTGGAGGGATCTATACTCCTCATCCTCTTTTACCTCATGAGCCATGGTTGCGACGTAATCTCCCGCGTCTATTTCGTAATTAGGCATTGTTCCAATATTCACTTCCCAGTTAGTTGACATATCGTCTATGTTTAATTCCCGGAGTATCCCAGTATTTTCGGGCAAATCGGAAGCATTGTGATACATACCAAAAGGTAAGGCCCACCCGTCAATAGTTATATAAAGCTTGTCTCCGGATGCGCAAAGGCCACTGATCCTTTGATTAACCTCTGTTTCACTATCAATTGTCATATTATGATGGTTTACGACTATTATTTTGGAAGGATCAAAGTCTGCGTTCACAATGATCCTGTCAAGGTAATCGGAATACGTAGAATTCATACAGGTAGTTATTTCAAGTGTGTCTATCTCGGATAAGTCTGATTTTGCGTATTTAACAAAATAGTCCATATTATGTGCGAAGTATATATATTCTCCTATTAACAGCATTTCTCCTGAAATAGGCGGTATAGTATGTATCACCCCTGCATTGCCGGTTTTAGGATTGCCATAGAAAACAATCGCGGTTGCTATGATCAAGACAACGACTATTATAGTGATCTTAAGATTCATGAATTAACCACGGACCTTCATCTATTATTGTAGCCCGGCAATCCCTTGCCGGGAATAAATCTGACTGCTCCGACGCGTGCTTGTATGCCTCATTCTCAACCTCTATGATCCCGCAATCGTTGCACGGATTCGATTGGTTGATTCGCGAGCAGTTGCCTGAAACCTCCCCGCCATGGTCGGACCAGCCATCTATCGGGCCTTTCGAAAGCCATCCATACGTGGACCTTTGAACCGAAGAATATCCTGTCTTGTACCCATTAAGCACAAGCAATGGAATAAGATACTTCAATGATATCCGCAGGGTTACATATCCGTTCTATGTTTTCCGCTACATCCCTTAGAATCCTAAAATATGACCCTACCTTCAACATACTCACTTATTATATTATCTTCCATCCAAAAACTACGCCCATATATTTCAGTGTAGTCCTCAACAAAGTCTAAGTAATCCTCTGGCTCTATTTGATTTTCCTCAATTCTATAGGGATCCATTACGCTCCTCATATATTCAACAATGTCAAACCATTCAGGGTCCTCGCGGTTCACACCACTCCATATAATGCTACAGTAATAATCGCCTATTCGCAGGGAAAGAAAATAGGATCTATATTCGCCGACAGGTTGGTGCAACTCTGCTGGACTATCTGACTCTGCTTCAAGGATACTAAGTTTAACCAATTCTTCTGCAAGCTCGCTAATAACATCTTGGTCAGCAGCGTAATAACATTCAATTTCAGTCGAGTCCTCGTCTGTTTTGAATGTTTCTGCAAAAACCGCCCCATCACCATATACATATAGTTTGTATAAGTATACGTATTCAGATTCAGTATGGAAGATAAGCTCAGAATATAGTATCTGGCATTCATCAGGGAAAATTGATGAGTCAGCTTTAAGGTCGTAAAACAAACTCTCACTAAGCGTAGGGTTGACGAATACATTAGGCAACATGCCGGCGAAAATTGAGATTAACAATATTGTAATTGCGTTCATAAAGAGCCTCCGTATTAGTCATAACAGGTTTCATCAAGGCCATTATTCCATCCCGCCCTTATTCTATCTATGCAATTAATTCCAAGCCATAATACATTAACATCCTCCTCCCCTATTTCGGGATCCGGCTCCTTTTCAAATGCTCCCATCACGCACTTGTTTTCAGGACAATCATCTTCGTCCATAGTAAGTCCCAAACTACGGCCAACTTCGTGATTTGTAACAAACCTAAGGGTGTGAACAAAAGTTATGTGGGGATAATTTGAGGTTAGGGTGTATATATTGTGAATCGAGACAAGGCTATGTTTATGCTTGCAGCGCCAATCACCTTCCCCCGGGCCCCAAGTTCTACCATATCCACTGAGGGGGATAAACTTGTAAATTCCTTGCAAATGGATGTGATAGTGTTTTGTATATTCCCAATCCGGTGCTTCAAAATTATGGAAGGGAACATAGTCCAACCAATCTGGTTCGACAATATCGCAATACCTGTATATGGCATCACTGTTCCAACTAACCATAGATTGCCAGTATGTCGTCTCATCATCTTCTTCAATTACAAGCTTAAAGAAGCCGTCATCAAAAGTACCCTTTACTTTTGAGAAATTTGGAATAAGACTCTCTTCGAAATCTGGGTCTTCATTCTCCATCTCATAAACATCGACAAAACCCTTCCGCCAAACATTTACAACCGGCGATTCCTCAAAGTAAGTGCTTGAATAATTGGGCAAACATGGAACTATCTCAATCAGCACCTGGTAATTATCGCCGCCATATGCTGATGTGTGTATATTTAACTCAGGAAGTGGGGCTTCCGGATCGATAATCGTATATTCATACGGTTCAGGCCAAATTGATGGAGTGATGTATGGGTCATTGCCGAAGAAAGACCCTCCATCATCGTTCACTTCAAGGAGAACCGGGTAATCACCACCAGTATTCTCATTTATGTCAAAATCATATGTCGTGCCCGGATTTGTCGGCGGGTCATCCAAAGAATCATCCATTGGCGGGTCCAACAGGCCGTGAATCACGATGACATCACCCGGAATCTTCGGCAGTACATCGTACAAAATGGGGATGATATATCCTTCATGGTTCCCAGGATGCTCAAAGTCGTTGGGATAATTAACATACTGCTGGTACTGGTCCTTCACATTCCAATTCCCCTGGATGCCGTATTCCGACCACTCGAAGATGGAATATTCTCCCTCGCTGGGGTGTAAATATATCACATCAGGGTCGTATTCCGACAGTTCGGGAATCAGGTCATTGCTCCTCTTCCAGTTACCTATATCATCAGATGCCCTGAGGCGGATGGCTTGAGCCGGGGGCTGGATGCAGAGAAAATAATCCAGCAGCGTACAACCAAATGCGATCTCGTCCGCCCAGAAACCGTCGAAATGCACCTCGCGCGGAGGGTCGCAGCCGAGGCCGACTGGCTCGACTTCCTCCCAACAAAACGGCGACTCATCGACCAGCATCAGGTATCCAAAAGTCATCGACAATGTTGGCGGCGTGAAATTCCCATAGCCGTCAAGAACATCCACGTCATACGCCCTGCCCACACAACCCCAATGATTCACATGATTGTCCTTCGTCGAAGTGACAGCGTAATACGAGCACGGATGGGCATTGAGGTCGTCGATATAAATGTCCCACATATCCTCGTTGGAAATATGCACACCATAATCCGGATCATCCGTGTAGTCGGCCCTCTGACCCACCAACCAAGCCGCCGCGTCGGGACCGGTCATCACAAACGGGCCGTGCTCGAAATCGCAGTTGACGATGTCGGATGCGAACCCCCCGAAGTCGAGAGAATCTATGAGAGTCCATTCCAAAGGGTCACCACATTCGGCGTGAAAAGTGAATGACAATCCCTGGATATATCGGTCCTTGCCGTAAATTGAGTGATAGCATCCGTCCGGAGATTCCATAATCCAGGTGTAGTCGATAATTTCAGGTTCCTCTTCGTAATCGGCGGTGTCCTCATCCAGCCAGAATGACTCCGGCGGGTTGCGCTCGTCATACCACGGGTCATTTTTCCCAACGAGAGCCGTGTAACTTTCGGTTATCAGGAATTTGCACCCGTCGGGATTGATTATTTTGTACCACACGTGATGAAACTCATGCTGTTCAGATACATGCTTGTACGTCTCATCCTCAACCTCTATGATTTCACAATCCTCACACGGGTTCGATTGAGCGATACATTCCATTTAATCCATCGTGTATTTAAGAAGACCCCCTTCGTCAGTTACAAAATATATGTCATCACCGTCAACTACAAGATAGTTAAAGAACACGTTTATCCCCTGGATGGTGATATTCTCAAGAGTCTCTGTACCAATATTGTACTTCCCGAAGTGCGTCTCATCGGGAATTGCTCCCGAGTTCGAGTACGCGATGTATAATTCGGCGCCAACTAAATCACAACTACCCGCAGACCATCCATATTTAACTTCCACTGGCGCATTGAAGTATAAATGTGTCCAGTCAAGAGTATCTAAATATATTGAAGTCATTCCAGAATCCGGGCCTCTGTGACCTGGAGTCCAATCAGGGCTGGTTATGAATAGTGTATTATCACCATCATATTCGACCCCCGCGTACGTTCTATGAGCGACATAGCTTTCCCTGACTCTCAGACTGTTTAAATTTACAATATTGATAATACCACCGTACATGAAATTGTAATCATCCGCATCAGGGTATTGAATCACTTCCTCGGCTTTTATTATTGCATACTCACCAGCAATATCAACCTGTTTTGGATGGGTTCCTATTGAGACATCCCAATTATTAATGCCTGTATTCAAATCAATTTCGGTCAGGACACCCGTGTAGCTGGGAAGGTTAAATGGATCGTATGTCTCCCCTTCGATGATTCCAGAATTGTCCCATACGGCGTATAGATTGTCGCCTGATGTCGCAATATCAGCGATTTGACCTCCGAATATTATTTCATCGGTTGTCAGCATGGTTGCGGGATTGAGATATATCAGCTTACAGGGGTCCTGACCAGCGATCACAATAATCCTATCCAGATAATCGGAATACCTGAGATTGTAACAGTCCTGTATACTTGTGGTGCCAACTTCCGCCAAGGTGTCTTTTGAGTATTTAGAGACAATGCCATATTCCTGAACAAAGTATATATAGTCTCCCACAAGCTCAATCCGGCCATTTACGGGGGGGTCTGCATAGATGTAGGTGCCTTGAGCTATATTGGGACGGCTGAACAGAAAATAGCAGGCAAGTATAATGGTTAAAAGGGCAAATACTGTAATTACTTTATTCTTCATCATAACACCTCAGCATATTAGTAAGGACTATAGACTATGAAATAGCTGTCAACAGTTTCTTTAAATATCCAGTAGTATGTAAAAGTCTTTTTGCCGGGTACGATGTCATATTTGTAATTTGCATCGATGGCTCTGGCATATTCAGCAGCTTCAATTCCATTTCTGAACTCAGGTTTTGGGGCATTCCGGGCAAGGCAAAAAGCCTCCATCCAGGCCAATATGTTGCAGTCAGTTGTAGGAGGAGGATATCGCCACAAATAATTATTGTAACTGCCATCGCAGTAATGCAAGTTATTATTATAATCACAAACAATATCATAAACATGATCGGGTTTGCAGAAAGCATCAAACCCAGCAATGCTGTTAAGATTGGTTTGAACCAGAGGTTTAGCTTCATCAAGGGGGGCGGTATACCCCAGAGGTGGCCAAGGGCCTGTATAATTAGGATAACGATTGGTTGGTAGTTCCAGTAGTGATTCACAACCAGTAGTTGAGAACCATTCGCAATCATCTCCGAAAGAACCCAATAAATCAGACCATTGAAAAGAATAAGTACATGGGCCCGGATAGGATACTCCCCAATAGCAAAACGGCTGAAAGCCTCTCTGATTTGGATTGCCGTATGTATCCTTATCATAGAAGCCATCACTGTAGTGGGAGTTAACAAAAATAAGATCGGATTCTGAATGAATACCGACATCTGTGGATTGGCCAGAAGGGGAAACCCATGCATAGATAAAGGCAAAACCGGCAAACGCTATATCAGGAATATAATTGAACCGAAACTTATCCGCTGAAGAACAACCATCATGGTAAATACCCTTAGGAGAACCATAGGTAATTGGTGGTGTGTGATAGTCATCACCAGAATGATCACAAGAATAAGCATTTGTACTGTCTTTCTTCTGGAAATCAGTGAACCATGCACCAAATTCCCTATGGGATACCCAAAGCAAAGGCTGTGTTACAAGGTCGAAGGGGTCGTTAGGATTTTGTGTTATAGAGGAATCCGAGCATATTAATGAGTTGCAGGAAAGGGATGGCCCCCTTGTATAGAATACGTTCCTACAACTGCTGGGATTTGGCACGGAGAACAGTGATTCCATAGCAATATAAAGGTCAGGGTCAACCGCACTGGTTAACTTATACAAAGGTAAGTAAACTACAGACCCACAATCG
>CBDVBS010000181.1:0-7540 GCA_965372275.1 uncultured bacterium
CGGTGACACATCATCCAACAGTGCCGCGACATCATCCTCAAGGTCAGTGACTTTCCTGTCGCTGATTACCGCCAATGCAACCCGTACGCGCATTTCCTCGTCACTGAATAAATTTTCACTCAAAACATCGATTACAGCTTCCTTATGCTCCTCCATAAACGCCGCAATTATCGGGTTGAATGCATAAAGCGCCAACCCGCTGCGCATGTTATCGAATTCCTCGGAAACATACGGCAGCACATCTGGCCCGAAAGCTATCAGCCGGTCAACAGCTTTCGGCACAATCCACCGGTTCTCCCCCACCCGCCAGCGCGTGGCGATATCCCACAGCTCATCAAAAACTTCCTGGTTGAGTTCTCCTTCATAGTCGATGATTTCCGGGTATTCGATCTCAGATTCTCCTTCAGTTGCACCGGCTTCGTCCACTTCAATTTCCGGCGGCGGCAGCGGAGTTGAATCCCACCCGACACCGACATTCGTGTGACTCCACAGCGAATCGTTCTCCATGATGCCGAGATAATTGTCATCACCATCAAGGTCGATCAGCACACCGATACTTATAAAATTACGCGCGGGACGTCCGATAGTAATACCGCCGCTCTTACGTCCGGCGTATGTGTCATTACCTGATCGATCAATAAATATAACCGCGCTGTTCGTGAGTGATCCGCCGTTGCATGATGTATTCCCGAAATACTGGTCGTTCCCGCCGCGATCGTGCAGCATACTCGCCGCGTAATCGTGACTCCCTCCGGTTCCGAGTCCAGAGTGCATCATATAGCAGTCGTTACCGGCAACATCCACCAGCCCGCCGATCGCGAGATGTATCCCGCTGCCCTGCCCATACTGGGTCATCTCGTATGTATCATTCCCCGCAACGTCATACATCAACCCCGCTGAATACCAGTAACCAACACCCTGGTTGTAAACATCGCCGAGATACTTGTCGTTCCCGTCATAATCAAGAATCAGGGCGATCCCCCCGGCGTAATCGATGCCGCGCTCACCTATCGCGAATCCCTGGCTGAAACTCTGGTAACGGTCGGCAAACAGCGGCGCGTGAAGATAAACGCCGCCTGCTTCATATATTTCATTCCCGCGACGGTTACTGCATATCGCGAATCCCTTCGTGCGCGCGAATGCCTGCGAATTCGTCCACGCGCTGTAACGGTCGTTGTCGAACGCGCCGATATCAATCGGATCGGGAGTACTCTCATCCGTGGGAATTTCCGGTGCATCGTGTACGCTGTCGTCAACCATCACACCGATGCCAAATCCCGCCGCACCCTGTGTGAATACCTTCCCCTCGTATGTGTCACTGCCCCCGTCATCATAGAATGTCGCGACCCCGCACATCGCCGCACCGAACGAACAGCTACCGGCGTAATATCTGTCATCCCCCTGGCCAAGATCATAAAACGCCGCAACCCCCATCACCGCCGCGCCGAGAGTTATATTCACATCCCCGCAATCGTAATAATCATCCCCGCCCATATCCACAAAATATCCCACTCGATTATTGTCAGTACCGTATGCCGCGCCGATCCGGCAATCGACATAGTGATCATCTCCACCCGGATCGATCAGGACTGCATATTCCCCTTCCCATTCATCATCGCCGTAAGTCCCGATCCCGATCCTTCCATAATCAGTTTCGATTATTGTAGGCTCACGTTTGGGATATAAATTTTCATTGATCCACGGTATCCACTCCAACGGGTCGGGACACTGCCACATGTAGTTCATCACGAGCATTTCCATGCCGAATTCTGATGCCAATTTGTAAAGGTAATCATCACTCTCATTCTCCAGCAACTCCTCCCACTCGGCGTGTCTCTCTTCCGAGTATGGATATTCGAAAACCTCGTGCCAAGCCATCTGTTCCGGTAGAAATTCCCGCAGCATCTCACCCGTTTCTTCTGAAAATGGCAACTCTATACCATAGCTGATTATCGATTCCAACAGCTCTGCAAAAGAATCTTCGTCGTCAGGTATTTCCGGTATCATCAACGACCGCTCATCGACGTATGCCTTGGAAAAAAGTCGCGTCACACGGTCGATATTCTCTTCTGGATAATAAGTGAATGCCTTGATTACTTCACCGGTGGGACTCGATGCGAATTTCCGCCAGTACGCGATCCCGTCCACCATACCGTCCATACCAGGCGCGATGCTCAACGGGTCGGCCATCATATCGCGTACCCACGGGAAGCACTCATGCCCCTTCGTGTAATCCTTGCGGAACTTCAGATCGTCCCTCGTAAGATTCGCCGCCCACAACGCCCGGTCTATCGCACCGAGTTCTTCCGGGGTATATGTATCAACCCATTCCTCCGGCACATCCACGCCCTCAGGGTGAATTGCATCTTCCGCTCCAGCGTAACCCAGCAGGAGCATGCATATTGTCAGGCTTATGATTATGTGTTTAATCATGGATATCAGCATATCGGCACCTTGATCAGATTGTATTGGAATCATTATAGAACAAATCGCACACTGAAGTGTGCGGCATCCATTCTTAATTTTGTCCTCATAAAAATGTAACCCACGAATCGTATTTCGTGGGTTACAGGATAATCTCTCTATTTCAGCTCTACGGCTTTAATCCCAGACAAGATCGGTGAGAAATGCTGTAAATGCTGTTGCCACCGCGATGTCGCCCGGCGTGTTCGGGTGCGAATTGGTGCCGTCTGAGTATTCATACTTCAGCATATTGAAATCGCCGCTCAACGGATCATCACCTGCTAAAACATCAAAGCAGTCGAACGAGCGCATGTTGAATTCATTATCACAGTATGGACTTACAAGCCAGTTAGCGAATATACGCGCACGCGCCGCATTAGCAGGGTTGGTTGAAGCAGGATTCAAAGGCGGCGGGCTCCACGGTATGAACAGCGTTTCAGGATGCTGCTGGGTTACTCCCTTGACTGTCGCGTAATAGCCATAATATGCTTCAAGCATCGCATCCGATGATATATTGCACGCCGGGTAGCAGCTCTTGAATGCAACGATGTCATAATATTCACCCGGCCCAAGTTCCCAGTTGATCATGTCATCATAGTACTGGGTGAATGTAATGGGCCAGTGGTTGGGATTCGTGTTGTCGCCGACCCAACCATCGCCGTATGTCCGGTTGTGTACTTCAAATCCGGCTGCCTCGAGCATACCCCACATCCCGCCGGTGAACAGGAAACCGCTTCCACAGGAATGATGAATGAAAAGGAATCTCGGATCATGGTCGGTAGGAGGCTCCCAGAATTCCGGATCTGGGGCTTCATCAGATACGTTGGTGCTGTAAGTAAAATGCGCGGTTAGCATCTCATTGTCCGCTCCCGTTGGTACTCCAGCCGGATTGGCAAAGGTCAGATTCGGGTGTGCCAGCTCAATCCAGATATCAATGGAGCCCGATGCCGTTGGCGTCGCGGGGATATCCACATTGAAAGTGCAGTAGTTATCACCATCATTCAGGACCGTCATACTTGGCATAACTCCCCCCGCCCATGCATCCGAATATAGATGCATATCATATTCCGACATCACACCGCCAAACGGTTCGGCGTGCCAGTTGATCACTGATACTTCCGCCGTGAAATTCCCCCCGCCTACACCGCTCTCGAACCACATGTCGGATGTGTCATTGATGACTTTCAGGGCGACCGCTTCAATGGCATTCGCGCCTTCAGGGAAATCGTCAGGAATATTTACAGGCGGAGCCGGATGCATCACGTTGTTCTGCCACCTCACGATTACGGCGTACTGGAACATGAGTGTTTTCGTATCAGGTATCCGAATCACGAAACGCCGCGTGTTCGTGGCACCTTCAGAGAACATACCCCTATCCGACGGATTCGCCACGAGGTAATCGTGTGCATTATCTACAGTCCCAATGGAATCGCAGTAGAACTTGTATGGATTCAGTGTCGATGTGGGATCAAATCCCGGTGTTCCCAGGCTGCCGGGTTTGTAGCCAAAACACGGAGGTGTTGTCCCGTTGAATTCAACTCGGTTCATCCAGCGCGTGTAACCGTCCTGGTTCATAAGCTGAATCTCACCGGGACCGGCATACATTAAACCGGGATCGGACGGATGCGCAGTATCTCCGATTCCCATCAGCACACAGCACATATCGAATGCCGTATATCGCGAACCGGCAATGAAATGGTGCGTAAGGCTGACATCAACCGTAAATTCCTTATACCCCGGCGGGAAATCTATCCCGATAAAGGATATGCTCATCCCGACGGGGGGCGTGGTGAACATGGCAGTTGTGTTTATTGTGAAATCCGCTGAATGTTGCGGTATCACATCGATTACACCTTCCGGTGAGATAGAGACATCCCACAAACCCCACACCTGCGGGGAATCGGCATTGATTGAATTTCCATCAATTGTCTGAGGCTGAGTGAGTTCCGCATCCACTGCTTGCGAACAACCTGAATATGCCGCTAACAGACTAATGCAGAATAATGCAAAGATAATCTTGCTAAACATCCTGTTCCTCCATCCACTTAATATATACATTCTATCATGCTGGTGAAGAATACCAATCCTACAAAACAAGTATTCATACATGTATTCATCATAGTTGGGTACCGCACCTTTCAAGGCGCGTCTTGCCTGATTTTAAAGGGATCGCACACTGAACCCCAACGTTGCATAAATTGTTCTTTCTTGATGGCACGGTCTGCCCGAGGCTTTGTGAGGGCTGACCGTGGTCTTTATTCTCAGTAGCAGCGACTTTACTGTGCAATCTTACAGTGATAATCCTTAGCATATTATCCCGTTTACATTCCCACGGTCAGCACTCGAAGACTCGTGCAGACCGTGCCATCAGGATAATATGATTTCAGTTGCTTTACGAAGGCTGCTCCGTCTCCTCAGTAGGTTCCTCTTCTTCATCTTCCCCCTGGTCCTCGTCGGCACTCGGTTTCAGAAGCTCGCCGATGAACATGCTCGAATTCTTCACGAAGAACACGGTTGGAAGGTCGCCGGCAAGTTCTTCCAGACGCTCGGCGTATGCCATCTCTTCACCTATTTCCGGCATTGCCAGGCCGAATATAACCACATCCGCGTCCACACTCTCCTCGTGGATCATATCTCTCACGGTTTTATCTTCGGGCTTGAGGATTACTTTCGGCTCCGCCTGGATACGTATCTCCGAGATAAGGGTTTGAAGATTGCGCTCCGTTTGTTCCTTCATCAACTCATTGGACGCGATGCTCATAACCTGTATTTTCGCATGTCGCCATTCTGTGTTGCGAGTAAGGAGGTATGCCAGAAGGAGCATCAGGTCACCGTTACGCTGCAACCCACCCCACCAGACATGGATCGTGGGCTTAATGCTCTCTCGCCGAAACAGGTGCTTAGGATGGATTCTCCCAAGGATGAATGATTTCTTAAGCGGTTCCATCCGGTGCATTACCCGCAGGAATTCCGCTTGCATCTCCCGCTTCTTCGGCCATCCCAACAGTACGGTGTTGCTCATCAGCCCAGCCATTCCGTTCGCCTGGGATACATTGGTGATACCTTCGACGATATCATGAACCACGTTCAATTCGGCGAACACAACGAGCCGTTCATGGTCGAGGACTTCCTGCATCTTGTTACGCCGGTTCACAAGATCGAGATCATTGCTCAGAAGATCGCCGACAATCAGTTCACAAACCGACACGACCCCACGTCCCTGGCTGAACCAGTTGCCGAAACGTATGAGATCGAGATTCTGCACCGCGTTGGAGACGAAAATCATTATGTGCGGACGCCAGTTGCGGGGACTCATCGGACGCCGCGCGAGACGTATCAACGCCCAGCGAATGAGTGATTCATAAATACCCCGGCGCGCGTCTCCCCATCTCGCCTTCCGTTCCCTGCGAGATAAAATGCTCCATAAGAGAATCTCGGCCACGATGGCGATAACACCCACTATCGGATTGATAAGGAATATCACGAGGATGCAGCCTAATCCACCGACTAAGCTCACATACCACGGGACGCGTAGCTTTGGACGCCATGACGGATCACCGCTGAGGGTTTCAAGAGCGGCAACGATATTTATAGTGCCGTACGTGGTGAGGAAGAACATCGTGACATACAGCGCTACCGTATTCAGATCACCGAGGAAAACCACGCTGAGGGCAATCACCATGGAAAGAATGAGTCCGGGCAGTAACGCCTTTGTATCACTCCCCGGCCTTCCAAAAATTCTCGGGGCTATCCTGTCCATCGCGAGGGCTTGTAAAGTGCGCGGCGCACCCAACATCGATCCAACCGCCGATGAGAATATCGCCCCCCAAAGTCCGGGAAGAATAAGTAGCATTCCGAACGGCGCTATCTTGATCCATATCAACGGGTCAGCCCGTAAATCCGCCTGGCTCGCACCCATTACAAGAAGGATCGGCACGATGAGATAGACGGCAAATCCGGTAACCACAGCTAAGATGGACCCGACAGGGATTGCACGTATGGGGTTCTTAAGATCGCCCGACAATCCAAGCCCCGCCATGACACCCGTCACGGCAGGGAAAAACACCGCGAAGCCCACCCATGGACTGATTTCATTCAACGCAGATGTTGAAGGCACACCGCTGCCGCCACTCTTCTGAATCGCCCCCACCGCGAGTGCAACCAGCGATATTCCTACCAACACCATCAATGGTATCTGTGTCTTGAGCGCAAGCTTCGCACCGAAGAATGTCAGTGTGCCTACAATCAGCACAATGACAAACGCCGTGGCCTGAACGGGAATACCCTCCCACGTTATCCTTAATGATTCTGCAAAACCGAATGCATACAGGGTCACCGAAAATACCTGGGCGAGGAACAGAGGCAGTCCGATTGCCCCGCCGATCTCAAGGCCGAGACTTCGTGAGATGATATAGTACGCGCCGCCGACTCCCACACGTATGTTCGTCGCGACGGATGAGAACGATAATGTCGTGATCAGCGTAATGATATTGGCAAGAATTATGATGAGTATGACCTGGGTGAGACCGAGATGCCCCACGAGCCAGCCGCACCGCAGGTACATGATCACGCCGAGGATAGTCAATATCGTCGGCGTGAACACACCAAGGAATGTGCCAAGTTTCTTGTCGCCCAAGGCCTTCATACTTAATAGAATAATATCCGAAAATATGGGATTATGACATCAGCAATTCGGTAAATATCCTCTGAGATCAATCCCATCTGATGAGTATTTCTATTGGATGTTGCGCAACATAGGGGTTCTCTCTCCTTGGAGCGCGGACATCCTGTCCGCAAAAATAAATAAATCTATAAACCATGCGGACAGGATCTCGACTTTCGACATTTTCCTTCCGTGTGGCACCTTTCTGTCTTCAGAAGGGTGGTCTTCATGTTTTCACAAACCCTCACTATAAGAAGACCACCCCTATCCTCGAAGACTCGGATAGGGGTGCCACAAATAATGCGTATACTTAATTCACATGGCTTGTTGAAAACAGCCGGGTTTAAAGTCACGTTATACGCTATAAGCCTCTCGTAGGGGCGAGCCGGAGGCTCGCCCTCCAGCTTCAAATAC
>CBDVBS010000182.1:0-7533 GCA_965372275.1 uncultured bacterium
GTCCCGTATTTACGAACCGATTAGCAGGGACGGGCCTTTAGAAAGGAAGAATGAAATTTATGATCAATGCATCAAACTTGTTGCCCAGCGACCACACTATGGAGGCCTGTCCCGTATTTACGAACCGGTAACAGGGACGGGCCTTTAGAAAGGAAGAATGAATCTTATGAATTACGCATCAAACTTGTTTCTCAACGACCACACTATGGAGGCCTGTCCCGTATTTACGAACCGATTAGCAGGGACGGGCCTTTAGAAAGGAAGAATGAATCTTATGAATTACGCTTCAAACTTGTTGCCCAGCGACCACACTATGGAGGCCTGTCCCGTATTTGAGTAAGTAATAAATCATGCCAACAATCCTGAAAATAAAATACGATCCCAAAAGAGGCGGCGCGCAATCCTACGACTTCATCTCTCCCGCCATGCGCGTCGATGACTGGTCCGATGCAACCTTCACGGTCCTCGAATCGACCGACAACATCACCTACACCGCCCTCGAAGAAGGCACCGACTGGCGCGCCGATATCGACTGGCCAAACGAGCAGCTCCGCCTGCACATCCTCAAAGACTATTCATCCATAATATATCTCGCCCTCGCATCCGCTTCATCACGTAACATCGGTGTCGGTTTCAATATCCAGGGACCCCGCAAACTCAACATCCCATCAGCCTGCAATATCGAGGGCTTCGTCGGATGCTTCATCCCTGTTTCATGGAGCACCGGCGCGCCGAAGGTTCGCAATATCCCATCGGCATATTCCATCCAGGGACACAGAGCATTGCTCATCCCGGTCGGGTTCAATTCGAAGAATGTCCGCAAGAGCAGCGTCGGCGTCGCCTACGGCATCTCCGGTGCCGTCAAGCAACATATCGGCGTCGCGTTCCACATCGGCGGCGCCAACTCGACCCTTGTCGCAACCGGCGCGTGGATCATGGGATGCGCGCGGCTTCCATCCGAAACCGTCATACTCCCCTCCGGCACCGACCCCGGAGCATCACGTATCAAGGGTCGAACCAAGGAACTCACTCTCACCGGTTCTGAATGGGAGGATCTCGACTGATGACACTCATTGATGAAATTATCGTAACCAATCCGGACGGCACCAAGCACTACGATGAGGGTACCGATTACGAGATCGATTACGGCCCCGACAAGATCAAGCGCCTTCCCGGCGGTGATATCGGCGACGGCGGCGATGTCCGCGTCTTCTATGGCAAACAGATCCTCAGCTCGATAATTGAACAGCTCGATTCGTATGACGCCGCCATCCTGCCGCGAATCAAAGCCCGTATCATGAAACTCTCCTCACCGACACAGGATCCCGACAGCGGTGACGATATCACCGACAACATCACCTCGTGCCGCGTGGAAATGAGCCTGAATAATCCGGGTGAATTCATCCTGCAATTCTATGATGCCGATGACTATCCCGACTACGCACCCGAGGACGGTATATTCGTCCACATCTCCGCCGGATTATTCGTCGGTGGTTCCTGCATATTCCAGCCGCTGCTTCTCGGCGCCGTCGAAGAAAGGCGCATCGTTGAAAATGACGATTTCCATTTCCTCGAAATAACCGGCCGCGACCTGTCGTCCCTGCTCGACTTCCCGAAAGCGTCCGCTTCCACCCTGACGTTTCACCCTTCCTATAAACGGCAAGTATTCCTCAACGGCGTGCTCATCTCAGACGACTGGCGCGCCGAGCGCATCTTAGGCGGCACCGAGGCGTTGAAGATAGACGATATCGTGGAAGTCGCTTACGAACGTGTCTACCCCATGTGCCACCAATCAATCCGGGCAATCCTCGCTGAAGCCGGTTGGGACACATCCTCCGTTTCAATCGAAATCCCCGACTTCCCGCTCGCCGGATTCGAGGCAGCGGGTATGTCCCCTCTTGATGCGCTTCAATCACTCGCTGCACGTGTCGGAGCGGCGGTTCGCGCGGAAGGTGGAGCCGTCATCATCTCTTCGAAAAAACCTCCGGACGAAACCCGCACCTCGTGGACCTACCCGTCTTCCGTCATCTTCACACTCAATGAGCGCGATCACGACGAGCAGGAATATAACGCCGTGCAGATATTCGGCCATTCCGAAACCGGCCTTGCGCCGACACGCGCAAATCTCCTTCCGCCGATTGATCCGTCGAAGCCCGGTTATGTCAAACTCTTCGAGAAGGAAGACACGCTCAATCCCGAGGAACCGCTTCGCACCGATGAGCCGCCTCAACCTTTCGAAATGGTCTTCCGCATTCCCGCCGGCACATTCGATCCCGACTCGCTCCTTGTGAGCGGGGGGCGCCTGAAGGAAAACCCGGTCAGGGACGGGGACGAATATGAAATCACTCTCCTCGTCGATTGGTTGTTCGAAGATACCGCGGGCGAAGCTCCATATATAGTCGATGAAAATGGCGATAAGCAATTCTTCCTACGGGGCGTTGTCTATGATGTCGTACCCGTTGCAAGCGGTGAATTCAAACCCATCCCGCACGCGAGGGTCGAACGTGAACGAATCGATATTCCCGATGAGCCGGTTGAGCAAACCGCTGACGATGTGGGCCGCTACTTCTTCGAAAATGTCCCCCAGGGCATCCATAAGCTGGTTGCATCGCATCCGGATTATCTGAATAACTACGAGGACAACGATCCCGCCAACGATGTCGAACGCGATCTCTTCGAGGAAGAAGCCGGATACGATGAAGCTGTCGAGAACGGGCGTTATGTAAAATATGCCACTGACTTCCACGTCATCGTCTGGGCTCGCCCGTCAACCGAAGCATGGGGATTGAGCGAACATGTAATCGACCAGGTATGCCTCGAAGTCCGCTCCCTGTCGGTGCAGACAGGCGAAGTCCTGAAATACGCTCCGCCCGTCAGGGATGAAAATATCACTACACAAACCCTCGCCGCTGAAATCGGACGCGCTATCATCGCGGCGTCATCCGATACCCACCATCCGCGTGAAGCACGTCTGCCGCTGAACCCGTTCCTCCGCGCTGGTGATGCAGTCCGCGTCTCAGGGGATGAGATCGACCAGCCCGGTACAGGCGGGAAACTGATTATCGACCGTGTCATGCATCACATCAAACCATCCGAATGTGAATTCATATCGCATATCCATTCCGGCGAATTCGACCCGTCCGATCTCTGCCGCAAACATCTTGCCCACGATCCGCTCGACCGCATTAACGGTGTTGTCGTCGGTATCACCTGGGATTCACAGGGGGTCGAACGATGCGACGTGGCCGCCGCGGGCAGCGTATTCCGATCCATCGCGCGTTCACCGGGCATACCCCCAGTGAAAACGGGGGATGCGGTTCTCATCGCCAAACCCTCACGAAACGCCGTCCACTACTTAGTCGTGGCACGCACCGCGGATATCTTCGGCCCCGATAGGATCATCTATGTTTAACCCTCACGGCACATATCGCCGAGGACCCGTCAAGGGAGAGATCGGCCTGCTCTGCAAGGGCGCGATCGGACTGCGTTCGATACTGGATATGGTCGGCCTCTATCCCATCGAAGAAGAGTTGCCGTTCAAACGGCTCATCGGCCTGACATTCATGTACACCGCACGCGGACGCAACCCCGCCGACCATCCCATAGGTTCCGTGCTGAAGGCGAGCAACTTCAAGCTCACCATTCCCGGCGGCACTATCCCCTATTACGCCGAAATGTCGGATTGGAAGATGTACATAATCTACGACCCGGGACGTTACCTCAAGCGTCCGGTAAGCCTGACCCTCAGCAGCGAGCAAGGAGACGATGTCTGTTTCGCCAAGCTGAATAAATATCTCCTCGACCCCGGCTTCCCGTTCTGGCAGTATGGCAGACTGATCGAAACCAACACACCAACGAGCGCGAAGCAGATATACAGTATCTACCGCCTTGGAGTGAATGTCCCTGTTGTGGAGGCGGCAGTCCCTGGATGGGCGGAAGATATCCCGTCGGAAGCCGAGCTCTTCGCGATGATGAAACCCGCCCTGTGGGCCGGACCATATACTTTCTCAATCGACCTCTCGGCCTTCACCGTCGCCGAGGGCTACGAAGACAAGAACTATTCGGCAATGAGGGTCGATATGGGGCTGGCAATATATGACACCGGCGAGTTGAGTTACGTCGGTAGCAAATATGTTGGCGACAAGACGAAACCCTGGCCCGACCACCTCTGGAGCGGAACGGTGCTGACCATGCTGTCGGGAGTAGCGGTGGGGAAAAAGTATGTCGTCTCAGACAACTTCAAGACCGGCAGCAGCCCGCCGTATAGTCTTCCCCCCAACGAACGCCTGCTGAAAGTATATATGCCGGGCCCGACGCCCGAATCTGATGGCGCAAAGAAAGGAGATACCTATAAAGTCCAGTCGCATTTCAACAAGTCCAGCAAAATCGTCCTGAGTGATAAAATCGAATTCGGTCCCGGTACCCACGGAGCCCAGACCCTCAATTACTGGTTCGAATTGGAATAACCATCACCGGGTATCGCAGGTCTCATTAACCGTCACCGGGTATCGCAGGTCTCATTAACCGTCACCGGGTATCGCAGGTCTCATTAACCGTCACCGGGTATCGCAGGTCTCTGACCTGCGTAGCAAACAGCGAAATAAGGATTCTCACAAAAGGCTCGTGATCGAAAATGAATGAAGCAAAAATGTCCTTCTACGATATGTTCGATAATCACCGGGTCTCAGGCATTGCCTGGGCCACCATTACTCCCGGTGAAATCAGTAGCGAGAAGCACCTCTGGCTTTACAACCGTCGCAGCGAACCCGAGGGCGGCATCGCAACAAGACTCCGGGTAAGCGCCCTCGGCATCAGTCCGGCGGGCGAAGCCATCTGCAATGGAAAATACATCGAAGCCCGTTCGGATGGCATTAAAGGTAGTGCAGGCTATGAGGTCGATGATGAGCAGTCGAACTTCATGGCAATAGGCGGCTCCCTCCTTGAGGAAGGTAAATACCTGGATATTGGTGACATACCACCCCTCGGCGGACGCCGTATCATATTCCGCCTGAACATACCCGAACAGTTCGATGACTACGGTCCGGCCCTTATCCTCCTCGTTGTCGGCTACCGCGAACCGGAATGAGGAAACTATAGGGGCTATTAATCATTTTTAACTAACATAGAACGAATTGAAGATACTCATAGAAAAACTAAAATGCCCCCCCTAACCCCCCCCGTAAACGGGGGGGGAAAAGAAAGTATTTCAGATAGCTAAAACCCATTAGTTTCCACTATATGTAAATGGAATTGGTATGAATAGCAAAACCGGAGAGTAATCCCCCCCCGTTTACGGGGGGGTTAGGGGGGGGTAGTACAAGAAAAAACAATGTGGAACTGGCTCGAAAATTTACTCCAACTCATATCCCTCCACGGATTCCCCCTCGTGGCAGCCGCCCTTTTCCTCGTCGCCGTACCACTCGCCCTGCGAAGCCTGTGGGCTGAATACCGCCGATTGACCCGGCGTCACCAGGAACTCCTCGCCGAGACATCACGTCTCATGGAACTCGCCACCTGGGAATCCGAAGTCGCCCGTGAAACCATCTCCGTCACTCTCAAGCGCCTCGCCGAGATACGACGCATCCTCCAACAGATCATCGAAACCACCGATTCCCTCGAAGACAACCCGTCCGGTGATCCTGATAAACGCTAACCCTCTCATGGCTAACCATCAATCCTTTCGTGGATTACATTTCATCCTTTCCGGGTGGCACGCCCACGGCCGTCTTCGGCCTTGGGCGTGTTTTTATAAGATGTCCACTCCCTCACGGTCGTGGCTCGGATAATCTACTCATCCTTGTAACCAAACAAAAAACCCCGGGTAGAACCGGGGTTGTCATTTCAATATCCATTCCGCTTAGTAGACAGATATCGGTACATAGTTGCTGACTAAGCCCTGGAAATCGCAATGAACCACTAAGTTCGCGGGTGTCGCGGCGGTTGAGTTGAATAACCCGCCCTGGGTGATGTAACCATATTGCGGGTCACTCATATGCCAATTGGCAAGCCCGGTTACGGTCGCCTGTGTGCCATCGCTGTAATCCGCGATCGCAACAAAATTCAGCCACCGTTTGCTCATCATGTAGCCGTCACCGGCGACGATGCTGAAATCGAACGGGTATCCGGCTGAGTTGTCGATCTCGAATACCGAAATCCCATCCGGTATCCAGTCAGGCCCGAACTGCAGGCTCGAATCGATTGGATCGGTATCGATGGGGGATGTATAGCTGTTGATAACATCGAACTCGATTCCCGTACCGAACCCGCTGGTTATCCTCAGCGTGCTGTCGGCCCAGTAGCCCTCGGGATATGTAGCGTTCCCATCGCCCAGCATATACATCAACGCCGGTTTCCCAAGCGCAATTTCGTCCGGCGTAGCAGGAACCGGCACGAATGTCAGTCCTCCGCCCTCTTCGATTGGAATCGCAAGGCTGCCGGGGAAAACCTCGACATGTATCGGCCTGATGCCCTGTTCGAGCGGTATGCCCGGTATGGCAACAGTGACGGTTGACGATGTCACCCCGTCGTAGGTGCAGTGAACATGAGCCAGTCCGGCCATCTTGGCCTTGACCAACCCAGGCCCGATAATCTGGGCTATCGTGGTATTGTCACTGAACCACGTGGCTAAGAAAGTCACATCCCCGATCGCTCCACCGGGGAAGATACCCCGTGCTTCGAAGCGGTAGGTCTCCCCGGCCTGTATCCAGAGGATACCGGGGATTACATTGATCCCCTGCACGGTGCCAATCGGCAGGTTGATCGTTGGATCAACGACCTTATCACCCGAGCAACCGACGGACTGCAACAAGAGGAGGCAAAATAATACACTCAGAATGAGAGCTTTCTTCATTCCCAAGCTCCTTAGATGTTTTCAGTTTTAAGAATGGTAATTTAACCACACCCCCCACTACGAGTCAAGCGCGGGATGCCGATACTGAATAAACAGACAAAGACCCCCGAAATCGCTATAATTGGCTGACAGTTGCAGCGCCGCGGGTACGCGGGCGGGAGAGGATAATGCGTGACTTCTGCATAATCGGATTAGGCCAGTTCGGCAAGATATTAGCCATCGAGCTGATTGCAATGGGGCATACCGTGGTCGGAATTGATAAAGATCCAAATATCATCGATGCGATGAAAGACAAGATTCCCGACCTCTATGTACTGGATGCCACCAATCCCAAGGCTCTCCAGGAAATCGGGATAAAGGACTTCGACACAATCGTCGTGGCCATCGGCGATAACATCGAGCCGAATATCCTGACGGTACAGAACCTTATCGACCTTGGTGTCGAGGATATATGGGCCCGGGCGGAATCCGATGTACATGAGCGTATCCTCCGGAAATTAGGCGTAACCCAGATATATATCACCGAACGTGACACCGCGATGCGCATGGCGAGCCTCCTTCACAATCCCGGCATCGTCGATATGATCGAGCTTCTTGAGGGATATTCGGTGGCACGTATCAAGGTCGGGCCTGCATTCTCGGGCAAATCCCTGAAGGAGATAGATTTCCGCAACAAGTTCGGC
>CBDVBS010000183.1:0-7523 GCA_965372275.1 uncultured bacterium
TTCGGGAATTTATTCCCGAAACTGTTCTGGATGCTGTTCAAAGGGTTTCGGGAATAAATTCCCGAAACACCATTATCATTATGATCGAGGCTCTAAGTAAAATATTAAAAGAAATCGACATCTTCATCGAGATTCAAAGTATCCCCCAACTCTTCGCCCGATCCTTCCTTCCCGGATGATTCCTTCTCGCTCGGCATCGAAGCCGGAGCGTCGGGATATTCCGGCGCGCTCTCCCGCATTCCTTTGGGTGTGAGGATCACCATCTGGTCCGCCTGGATGTTTGTAAACCACTTTTTCACACCGTCATCGCCGGTGTATTCACGGGTACGTATGGAACCCTCGATATAAACCTTCGTGCCTTTATCCAGGTATTCACCGCATATCTCGGCCAACCTGCGCCACGCTACGATATTGTGCCATTCGGTATGCTCCTTCGATTGGCCGTCCTCTCCCTTGCCCCAACGCTCGGTTGTGGCGATACTGAACTTGCATAACGGCGTCCCGTTTGCGATATATTTCAGTTCCGGTTTCGCCCCCAGGTTTCCTATTAAGATTACCTTGTTTACGCCTGCCATCACTTTCACCTTGTCCTTGTTGAGATTGCGATTATAGCATGTAGCCGCTAAGTAAACATCAAATAAAACTGAATTTGCGGCTTAGCCTGCTGAATCCTTCATGAACTTCAGGGCCTTCTTCAAACCGCCGATGAATCCTTTTAGATCGTTGTCGAATACGAACACCCGTTCCCGTTTGAACTTCTCTCCCTCCTTTTTTGATTCGGTGATAATAAGGTAGTCCGATCCATTGCTCGCTTTCTTCACATCGAAGAAATAGGTCCTTGTTCCACCTTTTACCTTCTCGGTGAACAATCCCTCTTTGACTGATGATTCCATAACCTGCCTCCATAGCATGAATTTAACTCACTCATACTATAGGCGCCGGATTTGCCCAAAACCTTACACTCTTTGGGAAAATATTTCGGATTTTTTTCCTCTATGGATAAATAGGGTCGGACCTGATTTATTCCCCAGTATTCATGGGGGATACAGGACGTGTTTTGAAATAAGTGGGGCCGTCCCTAATTATCACGCAGCCTCGCTAACTTCCCGAACCACCACCACATCACGATTCCGATGATTATGAGGATAATACTCGCTACCTGCGCAACGGTCATTCCGAAAACCGTATAGACCATGTCATCACGGTAAAACTCCACGATAAACCGCCCGATGGAATAAAAGATGAAGAATCCCGCTAAAGCCCTGCCGGGAAGCACGGGCTTGAGCTGCATGCGAAGGAGTATCAGATAGACGATCATATTCGCCACGACGTGATACAACTGTGCTGGTAACCGTGGCAGACCGTCCATCGGGTAGGGTGTGGGAAGATTGTGCGGCAGGGGTTCCGTCGAGTATGTTATCAAACACAAGCCACCGTCACCTGACGGGATTCCGAATCAGTGCCCGCCGAGCAGGCATCCGAAACGGGATATCGCGAGCCCTATCGCCAGGCCCGGAATCCAGATATCCGCGAACTGTAGGAAATCTATGCCGTGACGTCGTGAGTGGTAGTATGCGACAATGAGTCCGCCGAGAACTCCCCAGTGGAGGCTGAGTCCGCCCTTCCATATCTTGACGACCTCAATGATCCCCTCGTCCAGTGTGCCGGGGGTGGTGATGAAGAACCCGATGCGTGCACCGATGAGTCCTCCGATGAATGAATAGGCAACGAGATCCCATATCCATGCCGGGTGGTAACCCCGCCTGTATGCTGCACGCGCGGCGGTTATGCCCGCAATAAGTGCCGCAAGCCCCCACAGCACACCGGTGGCATAAATCTTGATAAATCCGAAATCTAAAAGAATAGGCAGCATAATATCTAACCGTCAGAATAGCATAGATGACGATGCTCTGTATTTTCAAGATTGGTGTTTCGGGAATTTATTCCCTAAACATTTTACGCAGTATTCAATATTGTTTCGGGAATAAATTCCCGAAACACCGACATTTGTATTCCTGATTAGTAATAGTGAGATTATCCTTTCAACTATCCTTAACCTCAGGTAAAATATAAGTCGTCCCACCTCCAAAACATGTTTTGGATCGGGGTGGAATTTTCAGGGAGGTTGGCATGCTCAGTGGACAACCAAGGTATGTGCTGCGGCGTGAAAGAAGCGGTGGATTCCTGTTCGACCGTCATACAGGCACGACCGAACGTATCGGCGAGGGTCACTACACGCTCCTCGAAAGGGCGCATAATCTTGGCACCGGCGCGTCCGGTGTGAGGAAATATACGTCCGAGAGTTTCGCCGACGAACGTAACGCCGAGGGATTCCTCTCAAGTTGCGTACAGCGTGGTATCCTCGAGGAAGATAACGTATCGAGCCTGCAAATCATACGGCCGCCCCTACCGGTAGAGAGGCTCCCTATCGAATGTCATTCCGCTCCGAGCCGGGTGTACTGGCGTATCACCGACCGTGACCTCGGTCCCGGCGAAAGTGACAGTCACGACATATCCCTTGATGATGCCAAGGCGATATTGAAGACTATCTCCGATGCGGGTACATTCGAAATCTGGATATTTGGCGGCGAACCGACCCGGCATCCATCCTTCCCCGGGATCATCTCTGCCGCGAAGGAGCGTGGACTCTTTGTGACTGTTGAGACCCACGCGACATTCGACGAGACCACGCGTAACAAGATGCTCGATTCCCTTGTCGATCGATTCGCGATTGTTGTGGCGGGTGCGGCTGTAATCCACGACACTCTCTTCGGTGAGGGTGTGTACCGTATGATGGTCGAATTCGTAAGCCGCCTTGCTCAACGCGGCGCAAAACTTGTCACCCTTGTTATGCCGCTTGGCGTGAGTAATGTTGACAAACTCGAGGATGCCATCGGTATGGTCAAGCAGGTCAGGGGCGAGGAACTTTTCGTGATACCTGCCCGCGGGGATGAAAAATTACCGCTTGCGCAATTCGCCGACCGTATCAATGAAGCAGCGGGATTGGCCGAAGGATTGGGCGTGCTTATCAGTGCCCCGACCGATCTTCACAGGACGAATGGGTGGTCGATATCCGGTTGCCCGGCCGGTGTGAGCGATGCATATATCGACCAGGATGGAATGCTGCGGGCGTGCCGTTTCTGCGATGCCGATCGTGAAGCGTTGGGCAATATAGGCGAACTTGGTTATATATCCCTGTGGCTCGATGCAAGCCGGTTTGGTGCATACCGTGAAGATTCCCCCGCATGTATTGCGGAGAATTGCCTCTTCAACAAAGATAAGTAACGAAGCAATCCGGGCAGTATTGTAACCCGGCATTCTGATGCCGGGAAATAAATCTCATCCCGATCCGTTGGGGACTGTCCCAAGGTCTTCCGCGGGACTGTCCCCGTCTTGACTCATCGTGTATAATGAATGCATCGGGGGTAACCGATGCTGACACGGGAAAACCTGCTATCATCGGAGCCTACAGAGATGAGAAATTGCCCCCGGCAACAGGGTTGACCGGGCTTCGTAATTAAGAACCATGCTATACCTGAGGAGAAACATAAGTAGTGGTGGGACTATGCGCTTAATATGGCAAATGAAACAAATTCCATGTCGGATCAGATATTGTTTGCTCCTATTCCTTGCTTCATTTGCGGTAGTGTTTCTATTGCTTTGCGCATGTTCTTGTAGTGTTCTGGACACTTCAAGAAACGATCTACTTAAGAGTATCAATAAGGGTAGTACCAATGAAAGAGAGAAAGCAATCTACGGATTGGCAAATGAAGAAGTGAGAACGGTTAAGAAACAGCTTCTGAGGATGGCTCTGGAGGATAACAGTGAGTTATTAAGGACTGCGGCAATTCGGCGTTTAGTAGTATTGGATTACATGGATACAGAGGATAAACTCAAGGTGTTTCACAAAAGCATTAAGGACGAGAGCCTAAATGTTAGAATTGCTACACTTTGTACTATCAATGCCGTGGGTGATCCAATAATGGCTCCTGTAGTCGTGGAAGGTTTGAATGATAAAAACGAGATAGTCAGAAAACTTGCTTCCGAAGATTTGTTCATTTATTTCACTCAAACATCATCAGTGAATGAGGGCCTGCTGAATGAACTGCTTGATGATAATAATCGCTATGTCAAGATTAATGCTGCATTTGCATTAGCATGGCGGGATAAAGCGAACGATCACGTAATATCTACGCTTGTTTCTGCGTATAAAGGCGGAATAAGTAATTTCCTGTACACGAGTAAGATATTTGTTGGTTTGGAGCAATGTGGTGCTGGTGATACAAGAGTTGAAGAGCTAATGGTGAGTATAATTAATAACAGTAATGTCTCACCTGAGTTAAACACCATATTCGCTGAAGCGGTTGTTGGGACGGATGTTCTTGGTCTTATACAAGAGCAATCCGGGGGATCATCTTTGCTTCAGGAGTTGGGATGTTATGATTGTGACAGGATTCTTTTTGAAAGTGTAGCCGGAAATGGGTATTTAACGTTGTTGCCAGTTTATGATAATGGCTGGGTTGATACTTTGATAGTATTGATATCTAATGAACATATGCGGGCTAAAGCGGTTGACACTCTTGGAATTACTACCGGATATAGTAGAAAATACATACCCCTGCTGATTAGTCTACTGGAGGAAGAATTATGGAATATAAGATTATCTGCAATTGAATACATTGGCCAGTGCATTGATGTTCTGGAGGACCAGGAATTAGTGAGTGTAATTGCGGATATGTCTGAAAACGACGAGTCTGAAAAAGTGCGTGAAGAGGGGGAATATATTCTTTCTCTGCTTGGTGCTGAACAAGATATAGAAGGAAACTAAAATAGCGTAAGGATACAGAGCACGTAGTCCGGCAATCCCTTGCCGGGTGCCGCCCACAAGCACAACATGTAGTAGATTCTCACGGGGATTGTATGTGCTTGTGGGTGTTTCATAGCGTTTGTTTGCTGCGAAATCTTTGGCTCGGTCACCTACAAACATCGAAGACTCGTTTGTAGGCGGCACCCAGATAAGATTACATGTAAAAACCGCCCCATGATCAGGGCGGTTGTTGTTTCTGTTGATATCTGCCTTCCTACTAAAATTCCACTTCGCGGCCTTCGGACTGGGCGAATGCGGTCTCCGCACCGGCGGCCTCCAGGTCGACGAACCCCTCCATCTCCTCGCCCGGGGCGGGGCGATAGAGGTCGCCGGGAATACAACTCGGCAGCGGGAATTTGAGGAACAACGGCTGGGTGAATTTCGCGTGTTTGATGAGGATAGTACCACGCGGGATCGTACTGAGCCGGGCTTTCAACTCGTCAGACAGCCAGCCGTAGATCGGGTCTTTCAATTCTGCATACCCGGTGCGGCCATACATAAGTGTCGATGCGTTATCGACGATCTGCTTGTCAACTTCGGATGAGAACTGCTCGACGCCGAACAGTGTCAGGCCGAGTGAACGACCACGGGCCGCAATGTCGATAAGCTGTCGTTTCATATGCTCGCGGCCTGTGCTGACACGCGGCGCGAACTTGTTAAGCTCGTCGCAGAACACGATGACATTGTCCAGTTCCGAATCGGAAGTAAGTCGTTCGAGAAGCGCGTTGAGTTTATTCAATACCTTGTTGAAAACAAGCCTCTGGCCGCGTTCATTCAGCGACTGAAGATCGATGACGAATACCGAACCCGAATGAATCTCATCCAGTGGGATATCGATAGGCTTGTCGTTGCCGTATGCGACCAGGCCGTCATAGAACATCGGCAGCGCCTGGAGGTTCTTTACGGCTTTGTAGAATATATGCTTCTGGTGACCGTGCCAGTTGGTATGACGCGGGTCATATGTTGCGCGTCGCTCTTCATTGAGCCATACCATCATCGGGTCGTAATCGACGATCTCCTGCTTTTCGAGTACTGCTTGGATATCGACCCATACGGCCTCGATACTGTCATCCCAGCTCGATTCGTCGTAGAGAACCGCGATATCATCCTGGATCTCGTTGATATTCCAGCAGAATGGTTCGACCTTGCCGTCATTACGGTTCGATTTCACCCGGGACATCTTACGTCGGTCGAACGGGGCGAATACACGCACATCATGGAACGGTTCCGGCTCGATACCGAGCAGGTCATACATCTTTTTCGATTTGATCGCGAGGGGCGTCTGCTCCCACAGGAACGGGTTCGGCTTGTCGAAATAGAGGAGGTCCTTACCCTTGATGTTGAACACTACGACCGCGATTCTGCGTCCGCGCTGCTCCGAGCAGTATGTGAATACCGATTTGAGAATAAACTCGACCATACTGGTCTTGGTTGCGAGACCGGAGATACCCGATATGTTTAGATGGGCGCCTTCGGGGCCGAGCAGGAAGCTCTCGTCGAGAAGCAGCGGGGTCATCTCGCCGTCGCCGTTCTCGAATACTCCAATAGGCAGACCCATATCCTGACCTTTGTAGACGTCCATACCGAGCGCGAGTTCGATACCTTCGGGGCTCGCGAAATAGACTTCCGAACGTTCCACGGGCTGCACCCTGTCGGAGGTGTTCAGGATGAACTGGCATGTTGCCACCGTTACTTCGGGAACCTGTGTCGGTGGTACGGTGTCCGGATCGCCGAAGTCATGCGAAATGTAATCCACTATGAAGTGGTCTATGTCGAGGTATGCTTTCACCTCCTGGATCACGCCGAACGTCACTTCCCCGTCGGGATTTACGCAGGCCATGAGGTTGCCAAGCTGGACGTTCTTATTCCCGCGTGTGACCCAGAAATGGAAGACATCCGTGGTATTGGGGTGCTCCCTGGTGGAGACCGTCTTACCAATTATACCTTCCAGGAGGTTCAGATAAATGGCATTCTCTTCGGTAATCATACTTAATCTCTCCTTCCGAAGTAGGAATTCACCGTATCGTTATCGGCGGTGAAATCCAAGAGGTAATTCCTGCAAACCGCTAAGGGGTAAATCTCGTTTGCCCCCTGGATAGCGGGATCTATCGGCAGGCGTTCACTCAATACATAGAACGCAAGTGCTTTCGCATAATCGGAATCGCTGACCCCGTCCATCGGCACGAATTCAACCCGCAGGAGTCCGTAGGCGGGATCCCTCAGGGTGTTGTCCCTGATTCGAAGGTAGAAATACCGGCGTTCACCATCAAGCTTGAACGGATGAGTCATCTGCCCGGCGGGCAGGTTACCCGTAAAACCTTCTCCCTTGGCTTCAAGCACCGATGATGCATCGCATATGGCAATCAGGTCTGATGCCCTTGATTCCGGAAGGACATCGGCAAGCGTGCCGGATATCGCGAGCACCTGTCCCTCACCGCCGAAACTCTCCCTCCATGCTTCGATTACGGATGAAATCATCTTCTTTGCGGCGTTGTACGATGCAGCGAGCGCGTAGTGACGCATCGAAACGAAAGCGTCGGATGGACATTCGGTGTCGAGGATCGGCAGGTTGTAGTCTTTGAGCTGCGTGAGTGCATCCTTGTTTGGTAGCTTCTCAATTGGGATGAGCATATAATTGTCGAGAACCGGTTTCTGG
>CBDVBS010000184.1:0-7504 GCA_965372275.1 uncultured bacterium
AACCAATTGATACAAATGATGCCATAGGGAAAAGATACAAGGGGTGCCACAAGAGGGTGCTACAAGAAAGCAAGATCAACAATGGGATGACCTCACTTCTTCTGCTGTTTCTGAATTTTTGCCCAGGTATCCCGCAATGTCACCGTGCGGTTGAATACGAGTTTCCCATCAGTCGAATCCGGATCGACGCAGAAGTAGCCTAATCGTTCGAACTGGCAGCGATACCCCGCTTCAACCCCGGCGAGACTCGGCTCAACCCGGCACGACTCCAACACCTCAAACGAATTCGGATTTAAATGCTTGGTGAAGGTTTCCCCTTTCTTCACGTCATTCGGGTCTTCAGCCGCAAACAGGTGCTCGTATAAACGCACTTCCACGTCCAATGAATGTTCGGCTGATACCCAGTGTATGGTTGCCTTCACTTTGCGCCCGTCCGGTGCGGAGCCGCTTAATGTCTCAGGATCGTATGTGCAATGCAGTTCGACGATCTCACCGCCACCATCCTTTATTACTTCCTCGCATTTAACGAAGAACGCATTACGCAACCTGACTTCTCCACCGGGTTTGAGACGGAAGAACTTCTTCGGCGGATCTTCCATGAAATCATCTTTCTCAATAAACAACTCACGTGAGAATGGAATCTTGCGGGTTCCCATCGAAGGGTCTTCCGGATTGTTTATTGCCTCTAACTCGATCACTTCCCCTTCCGGGATATTGGTGATCACAACCTTGAGCGGATTCAGTACTCCCATAACACGTGGCGCGCTTTTGTTGAGGTCCTCTCTTAAACAGTGCTCCAACAGGGCGATATCGACCAGGTTGCCCTTCTTTGCCATGCCGATTCGATCGCAGAAATTCCGTATCGATTCAGGCGTATATCCCCGCCTGCGAAGGCCGGAAATTGTCGGCATACGCGGGTCATCCCATCCGTTTACATGACCTTCCTCAACTAATTGAATCAGCTTCCTCTTGCTGACAATAGTATGGTTCACATTCAGTCGGGCGAATTCTATCTGCTGCGGATGATGCACGTCGAGTTGATCGAGATACCAGTCATAAAGCGGGCGGTGATCCTCAAATTCAATGCTGCAGAGGGAATGGGTTATCCCTTCAATGGAATCGGATTGACCATGGGCCCAGTCGTACATCGGGTAGATGCACCACTTATCGCCCGTCCGTGGATGTGTCGCACGCAGGATGCGGTACATGATCGGGTCGCGCATATTCATATTACCTGACGACATGTCGATCTTCGCGCGAAGGGTGCGTGAACCGTCCGGGAACTCACCCGCGCGCATGCGTTCGAACAGATCGAGGTTCTCATCAGCCGACCGATCGCGGCACGGACAGTTTTTTCCCGGTGTATTCCAGTCGCCGCGATATTCCTTCATCTCCTCGGGCGTCAAGTCGCAGACATACGCCTTGCCGTCTGTTATCAGCTTCACCGCCCACTCGAATAGCTGCCCGAAGTAGTCGGATGCGTGATGAAGCCGATCGTCCCAATCGAAACCGAGCCACCGGATGTCATCCTTGATGGCTTCCATATAGGAGACATCTTCCTTCACGGGATTCGTATCATCGAACCTGAGGTTGCAGAGTCCGCCTTCGTATTCCTTTGCGATGCCGAAGTTGAGACATATCGACTTTGCATGTCCGATATGCAAATAACCGTTCGGCTCCGGTGGGAACCGGGTGTGGACGCGACCATCATTCTTGCCGTTTTCTATATCCTCGTTGATGATCTTGCGTATAAAATCATCAGGAGATGTAATTCCTTCTGTACTCATATGAGCAGCTCCCGGTTCATTACATAAAATAACTAACCTGCACATTTTCCACATTTTCGGGTGTAAAGGCAAAGACCGGCGGCATGTTTTCCGGTATATCACCCGAAAATCCGTGCCGGTTAATGCTGCGTAATACTCTGACACCCTCAGGAAGACGAAATTAAGCTTGCATGGAGGATGTATGTCGGGTATTTTCGACATCCTGATTGAATTCATGAAATGGAAAGGAACACAATGACAAAGCTCAAATTCATCTATTCGCTTTTCCTTCTAACCACATTACTGACCATCTTCCCGCTCCCGACTGCCGGGCGGGAAGCTTCCGAAGTCAGCGGGACTGAAGCCATCACGACACGCCTTGATAACGGGCTTCAGGTTGTGATGATAGAAAGCCATTCCGCACCGTTGATATCGGTCATCGTCATAATCAATGCCGGATCAGCCATGGAGGACTATCACCTGAACGGTGTCACTCACATGCTGGAACATATGCTGTTCAACGGCACCGAGAGACGTACACAGGAACAGCTCTACGATGATGTCGACCTCATCGGCGGATTCAATAACGCGTTTACTACTGAAGACTATACGGCATTCATCATGTCCGCGCCATCGCGGAATATCGAAACCGCGCTGGATATTCAAAGCGATATGCTGTTCCATTCATCCTTCCCCGAGGAAAAGGTGCAAAAGGAACTCGGTATCATCGAGGAAGAAATCCGTCAGACCATGGGCAACCCGGGTTATGCGGTTAACGCGAACTTCAACAACTGGATTTTCTCGGGTACACCATATGAAAAGACCGTCATTGGAACCATTGCCGGAATTAAGCAGATCACCCAGGACGATCTTGAACATTACTGGCGTATTCATTATTCGCCGAATAATATGCGGATGGTTATCACCGGTGATTTCCAGCCGGGCGAAATGCTTGAGTTAATAAAACAATATTATGGTGAAATCCAGCCGCAGGAAATTCCCGAGGGTAATAAAACTCCACTGGTGCCGATAGAGGAAAACCAGGCACGTGTCGATTATATTCCCGATGTTGACAGGTCAATCAGGATGACATTCAACGCGCCATCCCCGCTCGATGATGACGAACCAGCGTTCAGCTTGCTTCTTGATATGATGTCGGATGAGGTGAACGATGCTCTGGGCGAATTAGTGCCATCGGCTCCGCTCATGGTTAGAGTGGAAAAGCGGGATCATAAGATCGGAAGCCGGTTGATACTGTCCGCGAGCCTGCCCGACGGGCTGAGCGAAGAAGATGCTGTTTACTTCATCATGGAAGCATTGAAACGTTCATCCGGGATGGAAACCTCCGAAGAAGAATTCGAAGCATTGAGGGTTGCCGCGATGGCCGGGCATTTCAGGTTGGCCGAGAACCTGATGTCGTCGGGATTTTACATGGTCAGCGATATTGCGATGTGGGGATGGGAATATATGACCGATGGGATGGAGCGGCTTGAGAGCCTGACCGTCGATGATATCGATGCACTGAGAAGCAAATATTTCACCGACCCGGTTTCGATGAATTACATTGTGAGACCTTTCCCCGAATCCTCGGGAGAGGGCGATGCAACCGACGCGGTCTGGCGAAGCGAAACACTGCCGAACGGATTGAGGGTCGTCATCAAGCAGGAGGAATCATCCCGGGTATTCGGGATGCATCTGCTGATCGAGGGTCGCAGTTATGTGGAACCATCCGGCAAAGAGGGTATGGTTGAACTTTTGCATGGGATGTTAGGCTCATATGCTTCTCAACCCGATGGACTCGGCACCGATCTGAATCGAATCGGCGCGAGGATCAAGACAACCGATATGTCATTCATCCCTATGGATGATTACTACTTCGACCATAGATACAGTTACGTACGTTTTACCGGTCTCGATATGTTCTGGCGGGATAACATCAGTGTCCTCGGTAAACTTGTGAACAGCGATTTCATCAGCGAACAGGGTCTGGAAAAGTCCCGCGGCGGCCTGATACGCGGTATCGGAATGTTGGGACGGGGTTCCCGTGGCATCGCGGCCGAGACGTTCAGGCAGAAACTTTATGGCCACACACCCAGATCGAAGCCCCTGCGTGGCACCGCGCAATCATTGGGGACTATCACTGTTGATGATTTGAAGACACTGCGAGACGAATATTTCTGCCCCGACCACATGATCCTGAGTATTGTGACCAGCATCGATCCGGATTCAATTATGGATGAGGTTGCCGGTGCATTCGGAGATATGGAAGCATCCGGTGAATCCGTGGAAATGCCTGATGCAACACTCAACGGTTATCCGGGAGAAGAATTCACCATCGAGGTTGGTGGTCCCCAGGGATATATCATCTTCGCTTTCCCTCTCACCGATGTCCCCGAGGAAGACATTATCCCGCTGAAAGCTCTCGGTTCCATCATAAGCAGTGAGATCGCATTCGAGTTGCGCGAACGGCAGGGGCTTGCATACTCGATAGGCGCGGGATTCAGCATGGATGAGGACCAGGGATATTTCTCGATGTCGATGGGCACCGCCCCGGCAAATATTGAAACGGCTATAGCCGGTATTAACACAACTCTTGAAGCGCTTACGTCATCGGAACTTGTAGAGAAGGACATGTTGATAGCGGTGAATTCAATCGCCGCGAGGATGATACGTTACAGGGTGAAGCGCGAGAACCAGGCATACTATATCGGTTATGACGAATTCCTCGGCAAAGACCCCGCGCGTGATCCGGTTGAACCGTGGTATGCAATAACCCTCGATGACATCCTCCGTGTCCGTGAATTATATTTCATACCGGAAAAGGGTTTCTTTGTGATAGCCAAATAATCATTCTTGAGTGTTGTAACCCCGCATTCTGATTTCATGTAACCCGGTATTCTGATGCCGGGAAATAAATTCTCAATCTCGTTAAGGGGACAGTCACCTGAAGACAGGATGACAGTCCCCTTCCACCAATCCCCTTTCAAACATTCCCTTCAGGCAGTCTCTTTTGTCAGCAAATGACGGTCTCCTTTCCGGCTCCTTGACGGTTTTCACTCTTTGGGGGACTGGCATCCGGACTTGCCGCACGCACTAACGCATATATCGCCATCTGTAACTTGCGGCAAGTCCGGTGCCTGTCCCCAATGGTGACTCACCGCGTGGCACGCTTAGACCCGGCAAATCTCACCGGCTTGAGGTTTGCGAATCTAACCGTGTATAGTATATGCATCGGAGGTAGTCGAGGGTGATAAGGAAATCCCACCATCACCGAAACCGAGTATGATTGAGAATATATTCCCGGCTACAATACTTCAGACCGCTTACTTTTGTAGAGTGAGGTGCTTTCTCTCACTGCCTTCTTTCTTCCATTCTATTTCTATTTCATTGAGATTATCACGTAGAATAGTCAGAGCTTCCTGTATCTTGTCCATTTTCATAATGACAGGTACAAAGTGATTCTTAACTTTCTTTATGTTTGGCCCAAATATTCTGGCCACGAGAACCTGAACATTTTCTTTTTTCAGGAGAGATGAAACGCTTTTAGCTTTCTCCGGGGCTGCATGGCCTTCTACTCTTATGGATGTGTTGTTAATTTGGCCTATATATTCTATTTCATCATTACTGATGGCATAAAGAACGTAAAGATCCGCATCACCAAAATGGTCATTATTAAAAGATTCCCCATCATCCGAAGCAAATGCACACACAAGTTTTGTATCAGAAGCTGCCATTGATTCTCTAATCCTCCATAATAAGATAGTCTAATTCTACTACCGCCTTTCAGAAGCGCATTCCAACTTGAATGGATTCTATCATGGAAAACGATGGACTAAAAGGCTATTTGAGCAAGTGCGCCTGTGAGCCATGTAGCCCGGCATTCTGATGCTGGGAATTGAATCTCGATCTCGTTAGGGGGACAGTCACCTGAAGACAGGATGACAGTCCCCTTCCCACCTCCTTACAAGTTTTCACTCTTTGGGGGACTGGCATCCGGACTTACCGCACGCATCACCGTATATTTCGTAATCATGTAACTTGCGGCAAGTCAGGTGCCTGTCCCCATTTTGCCTCGCCCCGTGGCACGTTTTGACCTGGTAAACCTCACCGGCTTGAGGTTTGCGAATCTAAGCGTGTATAATAGAAGTATCGGGGGTAATCAAGGATGATAAGGATGGCCCGTCATAACCGGAGCCGAGTATGATTGAGAATTTATTCCCGGCAACGGGGCTGACCGGGCTGGAATACTGTAACTGTAAAGAAATTAGCTACTACCGTGAGCAGCACCACGTCAAAGATTTAGCTGGATGATCAGGCTAATTTACCGGGGCACCTTGACCGACAAACCATAAAAGAATATCTGAAGGCTTGCTATTGAATTGATAATCGTCTAAAGTATCGATTCATTAGCTAATATAAACTTAACCTTTAGGGAGGTAGAGTGGATGCGGACATTAAATGCAATTGGAATAGCGTTGATGATTATCCTTATCATCGGATGTGGCAGTGGGGAAAGTGGTCCCACCTTGCCGAACGCGGGAAACTTGCCCATATTACCAAATGACAATGAACAGGAAACTATTTTTGAGAATCAAGTGAATCATGCGGATGACTCCGGGAATATTCTACAAAATCGCTACATTTGGGGATATTACAGTCTTTCTTTTGACCCCGCGAGCGGTTCCATCACCCCAATCCTCAACCGGGAAGTCCTAGCTCATTATAATGTGGCACCTTATCTCTACCCACCGGATTGTGGGGATGACGATTGCTTAAAGATCGAAATACTCGAATATGATCTTAACGCACATTATGTGAAGCTGAAGATCTCATTAAGGAACCCAACCCAAGTCACAGTTTACGATGTGCGCGGAATAATGGAAACCAATATTCAGGCTATCCGCCTAACAAATGCTGATTCATATACTGAACTATGGGATGATGGTGGAATCATAGATAAAAACCCCTTTAAGGCATTTGCACCCGACTGGCCTCAAAGGGCTTTTCAACAAAACGCAGGGCACGCCAGGATTTATGAGATTACCGGTTTTTCATCCTGGTTTGAGCTTTCGAACTACGTTCATTTAGCAGTTGATGCATCCTGGCCTTCAAATTGCCAAGAGCCTATTGAAATCGTATTACCTGAAGAAACGCCCGAATTCATTTGCGCTGAACCTACCCAAATATGCGTTCAGGTTCTTGATTGGCAAGGTGATGTGGAATGGGTTAGGGTGTATCCAGATCCATTGGTTGTAGATGGCTTAGATGTTGATATATTTGGGCCTTACTTGGGATTCATAAATGTATCCGAAAATATGTGGCAGGTGTCATTCTCGAACACTACCGATCAGGAGCCGGGTACTTACTTCTTGTGGATTCGCTCAAAAAGCTCGGGCTCCGAGGATATCCTCTGGCACAAATTGGAAGTGGAAGTCGTTTGGTCGAATACCATCACAGTTCTTGACCCAAACGGTGGAGAATCTCTTGAGGTTGGCAGCTCCTTCGAGATTCAGTGGGAAAGCACGGGCGATATCCAGAACGTGAAGATAGAATACTCGAACAACGGTGGTTCGTCCTATGTTACACCAGCAATTACCGACTCGGTGCCCAACAATGGCGAGTTCGACTGGGATCCGATCCCGGACGACCAAACTGTCCAGGCAATAATTAAGATCAGCGATGCTGCTGATACGTCGATTTATGATGAATCGGACGACACGTTTGAAATAACCGAAATC
>CBDVBS010000185.1:0-7499 GCA_965372275.1 uncultured bacterium
CTGAGGAACCCGAAGAAATCGCCGACATCCTTGTCGCAGCCGAGGATTCCTTCATCATACAAAGCTATGATATGTTCCTTCTCCTCAGCCGAGAGTGTTGTTTTCTCATTACGAACCTGGTCGAAGTTCTTAAACTCTTCCTTAAATCGGCCTTCATAGCCGGGATCGAACTTGCCGAGGAATTCCGCCTTCGGCCTGTATGGAAGGTGTGGGTCATACAGGTGCACGAACATGAAGATATCCTCGTCCGAATGTTCGTCCAGCCATTCACGCGCGACGGCAAATGTCACATCGGCAGACTCGCCGGTGAATCTTTTCATCCGGTCGAATCCGCGATGCAGCCCCGCTGTTTCACTCGCCCAGGGAGCGTTCACAAGTGCAAAAGACGGCATGTCTTTCGCCGAGAGGATTTCAGCCAACGTGGTTGCGTCGGTCGGAAGGAAACGGACGCTCGTCTTCGCCCCGCTGATGGACGGATACAGTCCGGTGAACATCGCCGCGTATGACGGGAACGTCCAGGGGCAGCTTGAGATGCATCGCTCGAATATCGCCCCTTCCTTCGCGAAAGCATCAATGACCGGCGTCGTATCTCGTTCGTAGCCGTAACACCCCATGTGATCCGCCCTCAATGTATCGATACTGATCCAGATAACCCGCGTGCGCTTGCCTCCATCATCCGGCTGGACAATAGCGGGATGCCCGAGAAACAACGGGCCCGGTTTCGCCCCGCCCCCTGCATCGGTAATCTTGAAGATCAACCGCTCTGTTCCCGCTGCATCCGCGGGAATGGGCACACTCACACTGTGCCATGATGCGAGCTGGTCCTTATCCGTTGTGTCCAATTCCCATGAACCGAGTTCGATCTCACCCAACTCACCATCCGCCATGGCCGTTAACCTGATGACGCCCTTGTTAAGGGAATCGTGTCCGATGCCGTAGACGAATCTCAATGAACCGTTCACCGGCAGTTCAACATTGAATGTCAACCTGTTCGCAACCCACATTGCAAACCCCTTGCAGGTATCACCGTCGAATGTAACTTGCCTCCTGATGTTCTCAAACTTGACACCTTCGTTCGCGAACACTTCGGGGTGCTCGGTCAGAAGGAACGAGTGCGGCGACCATTCCCTCGCGAATACAATGGGTCCCTTGCTGCATTGTATGTTCAGTAAAATGCAGACGGTGAAAAGCGCGATCGTAAAGATAATAAACCTGAAGGTGAATTTCCGTTTGTCTGTACCCAAATCCCGGCTCCCGTTATTTGCATCTATATTTTTTATCATAATCCGACAAATCACTGTAGATAGCCTAATGATCTCAATTCTTCCCTCGCCCGGTCGCTTATCTCAGGTGTCAACTCTTCCCGCAGACTTAACGCGTTTCCCCAGATATAAAGTCCGGGGTCTTTCCCCTGCTGGAAATTCGGGATCCCAAGGCCGAAATGCTCATCCGCTACTTTCAATGAAAACTCATTATATGGGAACGGTGTCTTCGATGCACTTATATGAATCAATTCCGGATGCTCATCCCCGCCGTCTATTTCAATATTGAATGATACCTCAACATCTTCATCCGGTGTCGAGAAAACGACCATCTTCTCCCCCTGGTACTCGATGTGTACATCAACAAGCAACGAGTCTCCTTCCTCAACTAACGAATCAACATCTTCGAAACCATGCATCACGATATCCGTGAAACCACCCGGCGCGGTGATTTCAACATGAAAATTCTTCCCGATCTCGACACCCTTGGGATGACCGAAGCGTATGTGCCAGCCTGATTCGCCGCCGAGTATGTATCCCTTCGCAAAATATCTCAAATCCCGCGATGCCGCCCGCCTGTCGTCGGCAACGCTATCAAGCATCTCAGGGTCTTCATCGATATCGTACAATTCCTCTGAACCGTCTTCCGTGTGCAGGATATATCGATACTGATCGGTGCTGACACCCTTTTGCTCAACGCCGTAATATAGCTGTTCGCTCAGGAGGTAACGCTCATCCGGTTCGTTATTTTCTTCAACCAATGAGAGAAGGCTTACACCGTTTATATCAGAAGGAATCGTCAAATTGAGTTTCGCGATCAGTGTCGGGAAAATATCTATAATGCTGCAGAGCTCATCCACACGTTCACCGGAAGGGAACGTCTTATCCTTGATGATCAACGGCACGTGAATAACTTCATCATACAGACTGTGACCGTGCTCATATCCACCGTGCTCACGGAATTCCTCCCCGTGGTCGGCGGTGAAGATGATCATCGTGTCACCGTAAATCCCGGCGGTTTTTAATCCCTTGATGAACGCACCGAAGTCCTGGTCGAGTCCGACTATCTCCTCGTCGTACAATGCTTCGATCTGCTCCCAGTCTTCTTCGGGAAGCGTCACATTACCCGCCCGGATTTCCTCGATGACCTCGGGCATCACCATGAATTCTTCGGTGAATTGGCCGGAATAATCATTCGAGCCGAACTTGCCGAGGTTTTCGGGCTTGGGATGATACGGGCGATGGCAGTCCATCAGGTGGATAAAAACAAACGAGTTCTCCCCGGAATGTTTTTTCAGCCAGTCAAGAGCGGCATCGAATGACACATCGGCCTCTGATTCCGAAAACCTCTTGCTCACATCAAAACCCTGATGCAGGTTTGTCATCTTCGAAACCCAGTGGCTGTTTACAATGCTCATAGTGGCAAAATTGTCCCTGGAAAACCATTCCGCGATTGTCACTTCTTCATCGGGAAGATATTTCACATTGGTGACGGCACCGGCGATTGATGGATATTTTCCCGTCAGCATCGAAGCGAATGATGGATATGTCCACGGGCTTGTCGAGATGCATCTTTTAAACAGCGTACTTTCAGTGGCGAACCTGTCGATATGCAGCGATGTCGGTCGCTTGTATCCGTAACATCCCAGATGATCCGCGCGAAGAGTATCGACACCGACCCAAATTATTCTTGTCGGTGTTCCCGGAACGGATGTGTCAACAACTGTAGGATTTGCCAGCAGAAATATATCCGGTGGCGCGTCGTCACTTAACCCATCAAGGGAGAATATGATAATGAAATCTTTGATACCATCCGGCAGAGGCCACTCAGCATCCACCCATTGTTCCTGATGTTCCTTATTCCTTGTATTCAGAGTAATACTACCTATTTCTTCTTCATTTCCCATACCTTTCCAAAAAGGAACCGCCTTCATGCGAAGTGTGAACTCTTTACCGTATTTGAACGCATCAACTCCCAACCCGCAAGATAAACGCAGTGTGTAATTGTCCGATGAACCCGGGCATAAATAAGCGAATGAACGATACGCTCCCATTTTCAGGACTCTACGCGTGTCTTTCGCAATGGTGTATTCGTCTATGATCTCGTTCTCGTAAACCTGCAGTTCTTCAATGAAATCCTCACGCTTAAGAGGCCCTGGAATGTATCCCGGTGAATTCAATGAACTCGGGTCAAACATAAGAGGATTCTCTAAAAATTTGTAACCACGACGCGGAAAAAGTGAATCCTCAGTCTCCCGTCCCTCCGCTCCACAGGATACCTGAAACAGCACGGGGACAATAAACATCCCAACAACAAGAATACGGAATATTTTTGGGAATCTGAGATTCATATGTTCGCCTACTGCAAGTATCCCAACGATTTAAGCTCTTCCCGAATATCGTCATCGATGTCGGGAGTCAGTTCCTCGCGCAGTTCAAGTGAGTTACCCCAGATAGTCAGTCCGGGTTGCTGTCCCTTGCGGAAATTCGGTATGCCCAGTCCGAAGCGCTCATCATCCATTCGGAGTGAAAACCGGTTTTGCGGGAATTTTGCCAGGCCGGGACCCAAACATATCAAGTCGAGATGCTCGGCCCCGCCGTCAATCCTGATATCAAATGAAACTTCCACATCCTCATCGGGAGTAGAGAAGTTCACCAATTTCTCACCGGCTGCGTCAATCCTGATATCGATCATCAGCGAATCGCCCTCGATCCTGACCAGGTCATTCTCGTCCAAGCCGTGCCCCTCGTAATTCGCAAAACCACCCGGCGCGGAGATAACCACCTCGTAGCTCTTTCCACCCACGGTGGACGATGTACGCGCGAATCTCATATGCCATCCCGACATGCTGTTCAGGATGAATTCCTTGGCGAAGTATCTGAACTTGCGCGATGTCTTGCGCCGGTCGTCGGCCACATTCTCCAGCATCACAGGGTCAACGTCAAAATCGTAAAGCTCCTCGAATTCATCGAGTGTATGAAGTATGTATCTGTACTGATCCGTCGATACACCCTTCTGCTCCACCCCGTAGTACAACTGCTCGCTTAGGAGATAACGTTTCTCCGGCTCCCATTCGGGATCGAGCAGGTTATACAGGTTATGGGCATTCAATTCACCAGGTGCGGGAATACTTGTCCAGTCAAGAACCGTGGGCAATATATCAATATTGCTGCAAAGTCCTTCGATGCGCTCGCCTTTGGGAAATCCCCCACCCTTGATAATCAACGGCACATGGATCACTTCATCATACAACTGGTGCCCATGCTCGAACCCGCCATGTTCCCAGAACTCTTCGCCGTGATCGGCATTGAAGATGATCATCGAATCATCGAAGAAACCACCAGCCTTTAAACTATCGATGAACACCTGGAAATCCTGATCCATCCCGAATATCTCTTCATCATAGAGGGCTTCGATACGAGCTTTATCCTCATCCGACAGATCAAATTGCCCGGCACGCAGACCTTCGATCTCCAGGTCCGACATATCGAACTCACTCGCGTATTCACCGGCATAACCCGCTGGGCCGAATTTGCCGAGATGCTCCTTCTTCGGTTCATAAGGAAGATGCGGGTCCATAAGGTGGATAAACACGAAGACATCCTCATCAGGATGAAGCTTTAACCAATCCGATGCGGTGTTGAACGCAATGCCGGCATCCAGGTGCTGGTACAGTTTGCACGCATCAAATCCCTGGTGAAGGTTGGTCATCCTTCCGACCCACGGGCTATTCACAACCGAGAATGTCGCGACATCCCGTGAAGACAGGATTTCGCTGATGGTCGCCTCTTCATCCGGAAGGAACATGACATTGGTAACCGCGCCGGCAACCGATGGATAACGTCCGGTGAACATCGCTCCAAACGACGGGAACGTCCATGGGCAGGTCGAGATACAGCGTTCAAATATCGTTGCATCTTCCGCGAAAGCATCAATATTCGGAGACGTCCGTCTATCATAGCCATAACACCTCAAATGATCCGCGCGGAGTGTATCGGCTGCGATCCAGATTATCCGCGTCGGTTGACCATCAACAGCGGAATTGACCATTGTGGGATGGGCAAGAAGGAAAATACCATCAGGCGCACCCTCATCAATACCATCAACGGAAAATACAACTTTTGCCGCGCCGGTGATCTCCGAGGGGATATCCCATTCGGCATTCAACCAACCCTTCTTCGCCCCGGAACCGCGTGTATTTATAGTTGCTTCACCGAGAGACCACGTAAAATCACCCTGTACGATTTCACCTTTAAGCGTAATCTCCCTGCCGTACCTGAATGCCTCGCCGCTTATTCCATATGAGAAACGTATTTTCCCTCCTGAAAAAATGACAGGATTGAAAACAAGCGGACGGGCTCCACTCATCCTGAATACTTGGCGTGTGTCCGAGTTGATCGTGAATTCCGTAAACACATCTCCGAATTCAACCCCCTCGGTGGTAAACACTTCGGGATGCTCAGTGAACTTGAATCCAAGCGGTTCATCAGCGACCCGTACGCCATCCTTGGCATCACCGCAGGATGACAGTGCTCCAATAAATGCGACTAAGCATAAAAAGAACGATGTCGGTCTTCCGATGTTTCGGGACACCCTTGTCCCGAAACCTCTTAATATATGCGCTGTGGGTATCGGGACAAGTGTGTCCCGATACAACCGTGATGTCGAACTATATAACTTTGGCGTTTTCACAACTCGAATCAACCTGACATATTTTCTGAATTGAATAACTTACCGTTCATACTACATTTCCCCCGTCCGCGCCGCAAGGATAGCGCGTAATTTCGCAACCGCTTCAGGATTCTCCCCGGCAATGTCATGAAGCATCATCGTATCCGCTTCCATATCATACAACTCTTCCGTCCCATCAACGGTGTTGTAGATGTAATGATAATGTAATGTTGTGACCGATCTTTTCTCCGGACCGTTTATCAACTGCCCGGCGATTATCACCCTGTCCGTTGCCGCTTCATCACCATGCAAATCCGATAATGTAATCCCCTCAATTTCAGCGGGAACATCCAATGCAAGCAATGAAAGGATTGTCTGGAAAATATCCATAGGGCTGCAAAGCGATTCATTTCTTCCATCTGGGAAACCATCCCCGTGAATTATCATGGGAACGTGCAAAGTCTCACCGTAAAGCTGGTGCCCCTGCCCCAACCCGCCGTGCTCGAACAGTTCCTCACCGTTGAGTCCCGTGAAAATAATCAGCGATGTGTCATAGTATCCTGACGATTTGAGGAACGTTATGAAATCACCGAATGCATCATCCAGCGCCAGAATTTCCTCATCGTACAAAGCCTTCAGGTGCTCCTTCACATCTTCCGCCAAGTCAACTTTCCCACCCCAATCAAATGTATGCTCAATATAGAAATACTTGAATTCCCCCTCATACTCCGGATCGAATGATTCGCGGTATGGAAGCGGTGCCAAATACGGCAGACCCGTCTGGGCGAGATTTATGAACGCGAACACATCCTCGTCTGCGTGTATGGAAAGCCATTCTTCCGCGGCACTGAATATCTTGCATGCATGAATGTTCACAAGATGGTGAGACCTGTCGAACCCCCGATGCATGCCGGTCTCCACACCGAGCCACTTCGAATCGAAAAGTGAAACCGTTGAAAAACCCTGTAGTGAGAGCATTTCCGGGAGGTAATCAATCCCCTCGTTGAGTATCCATTGTTCACCTGAGTTAGTCGAATGATCAAGGAAATGTCCCGTCAGCATCGATGCGGCGGATGGAAATGACCAGGATGACGTGGCAATGCAATTCTCAAACAATGCCCCTTCCGCCGCCAATGCATCGATGTTAGCCGAAGTCTTTCGCTCATAACCGTAACAGCCCAAGTGATCCGCCCGTAGTGAGGTGACATTAATAATGATAACCCGTTTCATCTCACCCGGCACTTGTTCCGACACTATCGCGGGATGCGCAAGGAAGAATGTTTCCTGGGGTGCATCAAGGAGCAGTCCATCCAGCGTGAAAATGAGTTTGACATCACCCGTAACAGCTTCCGGCCAACGTGCCGCGGCTTCGAACCACTGATCCTGCGCGCCTCTTGAACGTGGATCTGACTCCCATTCCCCCATGCTTATCAGCTCCCCGTCCTTTTCGATATGCACCGAGATGCGAATGATGCCGGAATTTCGATGTCCCCCGGGTCCGAATCCATATGCGAACTTCAGAACCCCCGTACCCGGTGCCGGGATTTCAAATGCAATGCTTCGCG
>CBDVBS010000186.1:0-7489 GCA_965372275.1 uncultured bacterium
AGTTCAGGCACTGTTCGAATATTACGTTCTTCATTTCTAAAGGCCCGTCCCTGTTTCCTGAAACGAACGATGATGCGTGCTTAATGTAAGACACGCCCATCCTCGAAGACTCGGACTGAGCGTGGCACCCGGATAAGACACCGCTATCAGCGAAGACGCTGATTAGCGGTGGCACACTGATGAGATAGTAAATATTGTAATCCGAGCCACGACAGTCAGGGAGTGGACACTCTGAGTACGGGTGAGTCTAATCCTTCCCTCCCCCAGCGGCGTAGAAGATAGAACCAACTATCGTAAGCAGCCAGAATGCCCAGAAGAAGAACCCCAGGAACACGGTTATAAGCGCCAATATGCAGCCACAGCATCACATAAATTCATGTTAGCAGAGTGACCAACGTTGTGCAATTATGCGTCACTCACACTACATCCCTCTCTTCCTGTACGATTATTTCGGGACGTATGACCCCCGCTCGTATATGTGTTTTGCCGTTTATATACACCTGGTGCCCCGCCGATGATGTGAGAAATTCGCAAAGATCCTGTTGCATGGGCCATACGCCGAATCCACCGGTGAGTATTACAGGAAATGGTATCTCCTCGCTGCCGGTGGTTGCGATTGATATATCCCTTCCGACAAACTCGCACAGGTCTTCGTGATCGGCTCCTCCACTGATTATCCCAGCCACTCCGGCTTCCGCCGCTATTCTGAGCGCATCGATCGAAACGAACGCCCCACCCACTAAAATGCAACCACGGTGACATTCGGTTATGTCATCCGGTGAAATCTCATCATTGTTCGTTTTACATACCGGCATCAATATCCCATGTGACTCTCCCCCAATTCCGCATATTCCCGTCGCCCTCCTGCCGTACACGCTGATGGTGATATTGCGTTTACCAACTTCCGTGACGACTCCATGCAATCCGGCGTTCTGCTCGATTCTTTTAAACTTCCTTGAAAGCGTGATCGTGCCCTTTCTTGTATTTATGTCTGTGATAATTCCAGATATGGGAGCCTTCGCACTGATAATAACACCGCCGCCTCCCGCCTGGGCAGCACCTGAATACAGGTGCGATGAGCCTCGCATTGCCCGAACGAGGCTTTGGCCCTTTTCGACGAAATCGTTGAACCCGCATTTCAACTGCCTTGCGAGCGGTCTTCCCCTTAGACGTGTAGCGGCATACAGGTCAACCGTAACCTCTTTCCGAGACATATCAACCTGCTCGCTCAACAGGATATTACCGCTTTCGGGGATTATCTCCTCGATGAAACCACTCAGGGGCATCCGGTATAAAACCTCGGAGGGATAATTCAGCCGGGGATTCCGGGGTTTTTCTTCAACCGCGGTCCGCCTAAATGTGACGACAGGCGTGTCAGTCATTACCTCTTCACCCCTGGAAACATGCCATTCGGCATCGTAACCATCCATCGACTGATTCGGCAGGTACTTGAAGATCGACAGAAAGAACATCCTCGGCATCGGATGGATGAACTCGGCGATTACCGTATCGGGGGTCACATCCTGTCCGACTGATACTACGGTATCGGCATGTAACGCCAATTTCCGGGTGATCAATATTTCTTCAGGTTTAAAGTCCATTTCTTAAATTACTGAAAGCATCCCTCCATTTATTTACTAATGCCACCCTCTCGCCATAGTCGGCTGGAAAATGTATGGGCCTTCCCCGGGCATCAAATATCACTCCAACCTCCCCACCCTTTAAGAACTGCCGGAAGCGTCTCCCCCTGCCCTTGCCCGCATCGATATTCCGGGCGGGAATCACTTCGAATTCAATTTCGCTTTCACCCTCGAGTGGTATGACCTTGAGATCACCGGGTAGCAGCTCAAATGTTTTGGTGCCTTCATCATCCTGATAACTCACGCTCGCAACAGGTCGGTTATGTTTGAATTGCCCGCTGAATCCGACACAAGTTGCCAATGGCACGAAACACTCCCTGTTGAAACAATCGAATGCTGCATCCTCGGAAATCCCGGCTAACAGGCCAAGGTGTGGAATCATGAATATGGAATCGAGTCCGATGGATGTCACGCCCATGGGCTGCACGGCATCGATGAGAATCTGTGCGGCCTGCCGTCTGTTCGGGGCCTTGGAAAGCACGCCCCCCGAACCGATAACAAGATCAATATCTCCGGTCTCAAGGTGATCGTGCTCAGCGAAATGACGATAAACCTCGTGGGAACCGCTGAGGTGTGCTTTCATACGTTCCCAGAACCCGATTTCCGAAACCTTTGCCGTGTAACCGAGATGCCTGTTCATTGCCATGCCGAGGGCTTCACGGGCAACCGCGTGTTCGATTTCGACATCGGTTTCGGATTCCGGCAGCGTGGTCGGATAAATACATTTATTCAATACGCGATTCTGAATCTCTCTCCCGGGTATATCCGATGTCAACCATCTCGCAATGCATGGCAATCCGGCTTCGAGAAGTACATTGGACGCCGAGTAGGACATCCCGAGGTTGGCACTTACGGTACGCAGGTAATCACCCCTGAAGTGCGTGAACACATCGGTGGTGGCACCGCCGATATCGAACATGATCAGGTTCACGCCCCACTTGCGCCCGATTAATTTCAGCACCCGTTCAACCGCGGACGGCGTGGGCATAATCCCCGCGTTCGTCCATTCAAGCACCTTGCCGTAACCCGGAGCACGTGCCATCACATTATGTATGAACAGCTCGTGAATGACCTCGCTTATCGGCTCTATATTCTCGGTCGTGAAATCCGGACGTAGATTATCAACAACTCTTAAACTGACATCATCTCCAAGCAACTTGCGAATCAATTTCCGGGCATCGACGTTCCCGGCATACACCACCGGCATCTTTGCATCGGCGAGGAACTTGGTCTTGAGGTCTGCCGATCGTATGAGGAATGACGTCTTCACGACGTTTATCACATCGCCGCCGTCAACCCCGCCCGAGATCAGGATCATATCAGGACGCAGCTTCTCGATTTCAATCAGTTTCCGGCTCGCGGTTCTGCCGTCATCAGCGGCGAGCACATCGAGGATGACACCACCGGATATCGACGCAGCCTTGAAAGCGGTTTTTGCGGAGACATGTTTTGACAACCCGGTGACGAGTATCTGCAATCCTCCCCCGGCGCTAGATGTGGCATGGAAGGCATCAAGTGTTTCGCCAAGTGCGAGGGTTCCGTTTTGAACGAGGTCAATACCGATTGCATCACCGAGCTTCCTTGCGGATTCGAGCAGCCCGATGGTTACATCTTCATAAGGAGCCTCGACGGTAGTGGGTGAGTGTGCACTTCCCAGCAGCGAATATCCCTTCGGTCCGAGTTGGAAGAAGAGGGATTTCGTGGTTGTGCTTCCTATATCCGTTATCAGAAGCCGTTGCGGGAGAGATTTATCCAAAATAAATGCCTTTCTTACAGTACAATGCTAATCTCCAGCTTCGGGTCAAGGGTGTCCCGAAACATCCAGAATCCAAAAGTACAATTGTATCAACGGTCCTCGTGTCCATCAATGGTGGGACACATCATCCCTGCGTACCTGCGAGGTGTCATGCCGGGCCAAACTGTACTTCCTTCTCCGTCCAGGCTAAAACCGCTGATGGCAGTGAATGAGCCAAATACAACAGGCTTCCCGGCAGAAGCACGCCAAGAGTACCCGCGCCTTTTATTTCCGCCAACGTCAGGACATACAAAATCACGATACAGACAATCACGAATATCGAATACGAGTGCCCCAACGCGCCATGTATAACCTGGAACTCCCGCTCATCAAGTTTTTCGGGTCTGGCATGGCTCATCTTCCATAAATGGGTTTTCAGATGCACGACGACAAATGATATTAACGCAATCAGCAAGCTCATGATTGTGACGGATGCCACAGCCGGGTCCCAACCCCGTGTTTCACCTAAGTGGAAAAACACAAGCACCAAAATTACTGCAACATAATTCGCTCCCACAAGCATTCTTCGGTTCATTAACGACAATTCCTTTTTCATCTCGCTATCCTTCCTTGGTTTTCAGATCCATCAGCTCTTCACTGAGCGGCCTCATAGGCTCGGTGGAAAATATGAAATTTATGGGCACTCCGAAAAACTCGCTTATCCTGAATGCCAGGTCGAGGCTTGGGTTGTACTCTTCCCGCTCAAGATATCCCACGGTCTGGAAATTGACACCTATCTTGCCGGCGAGTTCCTTACGCGAGACCCCCCGCTCTTCTCTCAAAACACCGATCCGGTTATAGAGCTTCCGCGATTTCATAGTGCCATTATACAACATAATGTTGTATATATGCAACACTTTGAAGGATATTTCTTACATATTTTTCCTTTTGGGGCAGAATTCACTTGAACCTGTTATACAACAAATGGGTAGCGCATATCTATCGTTAGCAGAGCGAACGATGATGCGCGCTTATGACAAGATCGTTACATATTTTCATTTGCGGAATTGAACTTATTAAATCAAGGCGCATCTTAAAGCAGGAATGATTACCATTATGATTAGGAGGGTACAATGAAGAAGAATTTTGTTTTCTCAATTTTGTTAGCCGCCCTGATAGTCCTGTTCTTAGCTGGAGTATTATATGCCGACCAGTATGATGGCAACATGCGAGGTTATCGTGACGGCTACGGGGGAAGAGGCTGCGGGTTTAACGACAGCGACAACGACCGCACTGGTGATGACTGGCACGGGCGCCGTGGCGGTGATGGTTGGCATCGTGAGGAATGGTGCGATGGACCAATGAGTGGATTTGGCTTTATGCATTGGGGAATGGATCTCAGTGATGATCAATACGACCGGATGACCGCCATCCACGACGGGTATTTCGAATCCGGAGATGATTCTTTCGATAAGCTCCACGAAGCTAAATGGGAGTTGATGCAGGCTATCCACGCCGAAAATATCGACGAGGGTGCAATCCGTGATGCAGCCGGGAGATGGGCCGATCTGCAGGCTGATAATGCTGTTGATATGGCCTACATGATGCAGGATGTACGCGAAATCCTCACGGATGAACAGCGAGACCGTATGGATGACTGGTGCTTCGACCGAGATGGTTACGACGATGATGGTGATTACAGTTATGACTCCGACAACTATTGCAGGCGAGGATGCGGCCGGTGATAATCAGAATTACTAAATGAACGTCCTGCAGCCCGGCAAGAAACCGCCGGGCTTTCCTTTTAAGTGTGGAATGGCAAATCCAGTGCTATATAGCATTACCACACAAGTTAATGATATAATGCCGATTCATTTCCCTCCTCGCGTTAATACTATTGAAATCCATTTGCTGAGGATTCTACTTGTCTCAGCAAATGTGGAGGCGATATGGGTTCCGACCATTTTCATCGAATCTGCACTTACAAGGAAGCCGAGGAAGCAATCAGAAAAAACGAAGCCATCTATGTGAACGACTGTTTCTGCCGGGGCCCCGCAAAAGCTGGCGAAGCGAAGTGGGAATACTGCGGATGTCCCGTCGAAGTATGCATGGGATTCCACCCTCCCAAGGAAGACTGGGATTTCACGTCAAGGAAGATTTCAAAAGATGAAGCTTTGGCGATGTACAAGGAATGGAAGAACCTGGGTAACCTTTTCAGGTTCATGGAAGATGAAGAATGGGTATGCTTCTGCTGTTCCTGCGGATGCGGTTTCTTCCGTGATGAGGAAGGCAAGAAGGTGAGAGACACCGGCGAAAAATCGCCGTTCATCGAAAAGACCGACCTTGATAAATGCAACCTGTGCGGTATGTGCATCGATGTCTGCGCATATGAAGCGCGTTCAATTGATGACGGCAAGATGATTGTAGTTTCGGACAACTGCGCTGGATGTTCGGCATGCGAATATGCATGTACTGAGGATGCGATATCGATGATAGCGAGAGGATAAGTAAAAGCACCAATATGGAAATTATTCTACCCGGCGATTCACCTGCCGGGTTTTTCATATGTCTGCATTATTCTTGCTGTTCCGCTTCCAGAGATTCCGTCAATTCCATCTTCTCAAAAACAGCTTCCATCACTTCGGCGACCGATCCCGGATTCTCTGTCAATATTTCTATAATCTCCTCTTTCTCCAGCAACTCATCCCTTATATATGAATCAAGATAATAGTCAAGTGTCCGCACCTTACTATCTCCCTTAAACAGCAGGTAATGGCCTGGTGAGATCTTATGATTACGTGAGTAGCCTATATACTTCAGTTCATCCACCCCCAACTTATCTTCTTCATCAATCCATCTGTCATATGTCGCCATGAACCTATCCAGATCCCTCGCATCGATCAATTCGAGTATTTCAGGCCAAAGTTCGAGCGACAATAAAGCCCATTCATATTTACGTTTCGCGTCATCTGAGAATACGAATTTCGAATTCAGTATTTCGAGGTAAGTCTCCATCTCCGGAGCATTAGTCACTCTTTCAATCGCCGGTGATAATCCCTCCATATTCCTGAGCGCTGTGTACACCACTCCCCTCACATACTCGTCCTCATTTCCCGGCCTTATCGGATACTTCACACTGAATATTCCAAGAAGCTGGGGCGTTGAAAGTTCTTTCCGTACATACTTTTCAAGGTTCATCCCGATCTCACTACTTGTTTTACCTCCTAAATATCCCGGTGAAACTACTTTGTCAGGACCTGCTCGTCTCTCCCACATGGGGTGTCGAATATTGAACGCCTGCGTCACGGGATTGGGCCAGAAAAACGGCGCCGTAATGCAGATGAAGACATACGATGCTAAATTTGCCAGCAATACCGACTTTCTCGCCCTGTCTTTATTCATCACCCATTCACCTACAGGATACTCAATCGCAATACTCAGCCCGAACCCGAGGAGTATCTGCAGGTATATGCATCCCATGATCATGGATGAAGGTACTGACGGGTCTAAATACATATCCATCAATCCGATCTCATACGAACCCGCTATAATCGAGGCGGGTACTATAAGCGCAAGAATTTTCAATCTTCCCTTTCTAAGGAAATAGAAGATGAAGAGCAATGAGACCAGCATTAGCATATCGATGAGACCTCTACTATATGGCAACCCCACACACAGCATTACAAGATAGCCGACAAAAGTTGATGCGATATTGATTACCAGCGAAACGACGATCGCTCTTCGCCATGTCAAATCCGTTACTCGCTTGATAATATAAGCTTCAATCAGAAAAACAATGATCGAGCCGATACCCAGAGTCGCCAAACCGATGGTGATGGTGGGATACCCTCCCCATGCGATACCAAGTGACGAATTGGCATAAGCAGGCTCAGCAAACACCAGGAGTGCTGCAGCCCCTGTTAATATGTACTTAAATCTCTGAGCCATTCCCTTTCTCCCTGAAATCATCTTCTCTCATTAATTCAATAATACCCCAGGCTGAACATCAACCGCACTAATTATACCCTCAAAACTAATTGAACTGGTGTTTAAGATTGTCATTGGAAAAATATGACTTATCAGATGGTGCTGAAACGAAACTGAAACAGATCCG
>CBDVBS010000187.1:0-7483 GCA_965372275.1 uncultured bacterium
GAAACACCAGACCAGTATCTGCCTGTGTTTCGGTAACTTGTTGCCGAAACGAACCGTCGAATCCCACTTCGGTGTTTCGGTAACTTGTTGCCGAAACGTATTGGCGATCCCGTTCCGGGAATAAATTCCCGAAACACCAGACCAGTATCTGCCTGTGTTTCGGTAACTTGTTGCCGAAACGAACCAGCCACTGCAGCTATACCTTTAGCGCAGCGAGATCTCGTCCGGATCGGGTCGTCCCAGGCATCTCATCCCAGACCTCACCATCGAGCAGGCGTCCGGTTTTCTTCTTGTTCACACCGCCCCATTGCTTGAAGAAGAAGGGGATATCGTCGAGGGTGCATCTATTGCGGATCGCCATAACCCATGATTTATCCATCGGTCTTGCACCCGGCCCTGATTCGCCTCCGACGATGGCCCAGTCGATTCCATGTAAATCAAGTTTATGGACAGGACCGATGAGGGGTTCGAACGAGATGAATTTCACCGCGGCATCGGTGTTCCTGAGATGATCGATCCTGTGAAGGTAATCATCATTTTCGATACTCACACCGAGCCAGATGTTATCGGGCCATGGCAGATGCCTGCTCATATCCATCATACGTTTCGAGCGTTTGGTGAGTACCTGGAAGCGGTGATGCTCAGCTCGGCGCATTACATCGAATACTTTCTCAATGAAGTCGAAGGGCACGCTTTTGTGGAACAGGTCGCTCATGGAGCATACGAATATCATCTGTGGCTTCGTCCATTTAAGCGGCGTCTTGATGACATGCTCGTGGGTGGTCAATGTAAATCCGTTCGCATAATTCGGCTGTCCCATGGCTTTGAGGCGCCGGGCCATACGTTCGGCATAACAGTTCTCGCACCCGGGACTGATCTTGGTGCATCCGGTGACTGGGTTCCAGGAAGAATCGGTCCATTCGATTTTAGTTGAGTTAGGCAATTTTTCTATCAGATTTATATCCACATGTGCGGCATCTTAATTTTGCGCGGTTAGGCCGTTTTACCGCATTTTTTCTCAATGAGCCTGGCGAATCTACCGCAAGAACTTGAGTATCCTCACTTCCACATTTGCATTGGTACCAAGGGCTTTTGACCCTTTTCGCATTAGTCCGTTTCCCGGTCTTACGCTTCCTATACCGACCTGCAACCCTTTTATTCTGCACTCCTTTGATTCTCTCAACCACTTCGGTTAGGTCTTTAAGTTCGTGCTGCCAGATATGCATTGGCAGCCATCCAATCATTAGAAGCTGCTCGTCTACCTTAGCATCTCTTTCAATATTGCTCTTAAGCTTTTTTGCCCAGAAATCGCAGTTAGTAGAAGGGGCAGAATAGTGTTGAGGACAACCATGCCAAAAACAACCATCGATAAACAGAGCGATCTTCCCAGCATGAATCACGATATCAGGACGTCCAGGGAGCTTGCTTTTAAGTCTGTATCTCACACCGGATGCCCACACAGCACGCCGAAGAGTCAATTCAGGTTCTGTACCTCTGGAAGGTATACGGGCCATATTTTCTGAGCGGGATAACACTCTATAGATACGATAAACTAAACCTCAGATTCCCCTCTCGTTTTTTTTCGTATCACCTCAACCCTATCGATACCAATTCTTGACGTGTCTTCAGCAGCAGCAGCAGCAATTTTTAAGGCTTGATCTTTCCGCAGTTGTGCTACGAGCTTGAATTCTCTTTCCTCAGCTTCGTCAGGGATTAAGAATTTACCCTTGAGAGTAGGTTTTCTAATCTCTTCTTCCGTTATTTTAATCGAGACCAAGACTTTTTTTTCTACATTTAGCGGAATGATTTCATCCGTTTCTGTATCTCTAATCACACAATATTGCCATTCAGTTTTGGTCAGATGCTTATTAGCGGTCGCGCTCAAGAAATTATAAATATAATTAATTTTATCTGGTCGAACAGCATCACACAGAGGCGTGATGCAAATAAGGAACTTGTCAGATCCCTCAAGCTTCAAAACAGAACCTTGAGTTATACTCGATGGTATCTCGCTTCGAAACAACAGTTCATCAAGTCGTAGGAATGTTGAGAATATACTCCCTTCATCATTTAAGAGGAGACCTGAATTTAAGATAGCAAATAAGTAACTACACGCCAATAGATTAAGCTTTGTATCTGGACATTGCCTACCCACAGGCATCGGTAGCTTCGTCATGTCCAATCCTGATTCCAACCATTCCTCAATCTTAGGCTTCCAATCTGCAATATCCCAGCCATCGAATGAATCAACATAGCTACTACCGCTTGTAGCACCAGCGATAAGCTGGAAACAGGATTTGGCCATGTTAACGAGATCATCAGTGATTATATTTATGAGAGACTTTGTAAAGCTTGTTATACCACTCGGACTAAGTACTTTTAAGGGAACTGTACTTATGGAGTTTTCCAACTCAGTTCTCCATTCATCAATTAATAATCTTCTTAAGAAAACACCATCTGTACATAAAGGACTATCCTCAATGGTGGTCTCTATGAGGAATGGTAGGTCCATTTTATCATCTATCTTACTCAGCATCTTCGGTAATGTTTCGCGGTGCCTTGTAGTAAGCTCAAGCAAAGATAATTGGAGGAATCCCCCATACTGCTGAACGTAAGTGCTCAGTAATTCATCTACGAATTTCTCTGGCGTTAATTCCTTTCCCCCCTCCAATCCAGATCCTGGTTTTGACCTAATACTCACAACGATGTTCCCCATTACGAAATCGTCATCAGTTCCAACGGTAATTTCGGCCAAATCGTCTTCAAGTCTTCCTCTAATATAATGAGAGTTACGTTGATTAGAATAAATGCATAAGAACCTAATTCCGATATTTCGTAATTCACTGATAATTTCAATGGCGAATAAACCATCGTCCTTCTCCAAATCCCAATCCTGAATTAGGAGCTCTGATTTTTTGGCAGTTTCCTTTGCATGTGTTTTTATGTCATCAGAATAGCGAATACCGCAATATGACATATTACTATCGATAATAGTATTATATAGGTTAGAAAAAAGCTCAACATGATATATATCTTCCGTATCAGCTTCTTCTACCTTCAAATCGTATGAAGGATGTCTATCGTCAATAACTGTAACATTGCAGATATAATCTTTAATAACATCAAAAGCTGTTCGGCTAAAATTATTTACGGTTTCAGTCATTTATGCCTACCTCACAATTGCCTTCTCGTTAAATTTGATGCATATACATGCACCAGTTAAAGAACTGTCTTTATATGGTGGATCATTAGTTGCCCAGATTTCGTGGTTATAACGCTCAAGATTAGCACGGGCTATATAGAGCCCGAGACCACGGCCCCCAGGTTTCTTCGTAAAAAATGAATCAAATATCTTGTCAAGGATAGTTTCGTGGATGCCTGAGCCTGAATCATTAATTGTAAGGACATCATTAACACAATCCAGCTTAACAAGTTTATCTTCATCGCGTTTTCTTATCCAGTAAATACTATTGTCAACAATATTCACAAATACGGGCAAGATAACCGCAGGGGCTTCATTTACCGTAAAAGACTTAAACCTGTTTGAAGCTTCAATAGAGACCCCTGAAACATCAAGCTGGTGATGCAAGAAGTCATTCAAATATTTAAGTATCTGTTTGCCATCTATCTCTTTCTTTCTTCGATAGCTGCCTCTATAAAGGGGACTCATCAGCTTGTATCTTTGCTCTATATGCTGGAAGTTCGCTTCCAGGACACTAAGGTATTCGACTAAGAGTGCATCTTTACTGAATTTCCTATTGAGTTCCTTAAACTTAGCTTTCATCCCACCATAAAGCTTATTCAAATCATGATCGATTATCTCTACGGATAACCCCAACTGGACAAGATCCAAGTTCTTCGTCAGGTCTTCCTTAAGGTTCGTGATTATGCCTGATTGGAGATCCGGCAGTATATCGCGTTGTTCCTCAAAGAATCCTTCAATGTATGAATGTAATCTTAATTTCAGGTCTTCTATGTGCGTTGCAGATTCGTGACTGGCTCTTTGCATCCCTGCGAGTACAGATCCAAAATCACCTCTGCCTGAAGTGAATGCATCAGTAATTTCTTTACTGGATGTAAGACTGAGCAGGATATCATCAATTCTGGCAAAGGCTTTCTCTTGGACTTTCATGCAGTTCGCAATGATAAATTCTGTCATCTTGTCTGCATCTGCACGTAATAAGGCGAATTCAGAAGTCACTCTTCCCTGTGCCTCATCGTATGCTTCGCGAATCTCCTTAGCGCGTGCCTCAGAAGCCTTAATTCCTTCAAAACGCGTGTTAATTTCATCTTCGAATTTTCGAAGTAATTTGTCTGTTTCGTTTTTAAATACCGGCCATTTCTGCTCATAGTCATGTTTAAGGGTTATAATATCTGTGTCATCTGGGAGCAGGAATTCTTCTGGAATGATACATCTGGCTTTCTCCTCCATTCCTGTAAGCTTTTGCGTAAATTTCTCTACCCTAACGAGAAGTTCCTCCGGATCGCCATCCTTTACATTGGATAAACCAGAGATTGAACTATCGTATAGCTTGGTAAGCATCTTTTCTACTTGATCGATGTAATTTATCTTTCCCCTTAATGACTTTATGAGTTTTTCCCTCTTCTCTTCAGCCCTTTTGTCCTGAGCATCAAGAACTATCTTATGGGCTGCTATCACCTTCTTTTGATTAATGAAATCACTCTTCTTTGTGAAGTAGCGATCAGCGATGTCAACAAAGAAACCTATCAATGTATTCCGCAAATCCCGGTATGCCTTGTTAGCAATTAAACCTTCCCTACCAGCTTTATCTCTCAGTTTAGGATTGTTCTCATTCGTGATTGCCACAAAGCCGAACATCCTACGATAACTGAAGAAATACCGCCAGGCACCTTTGCTTCGACGTTCTTCAAACTTGAGCCAGTCAATCTCAGGTTTCCCGTATGACAAGACGCGAATGTCATCCCTATAAAGCATCAGACCACCGAATTTCCCAAGCTTATTTTCCATTAAGCTGAAATGCTCGTCACTCAGTGTGGATTCCTTGCGCCGACCTTGCACATACCACAACCGTACATCGAATGGTCCGCACTCGACATTACCAGGCCTTTGTTCCGCAGGTGGTGGAAGTGCTACTTCCTCTCCGAATATATTCATCGTGCCGGTGTAGATTCCGTTTTCATCGAAGTGGATGTCGAAGTAGTGGTCGTGAAGATCAACATCTTCAGGAGATATTGAATCCCAGGCATCGAAAGCACTTTTTAAATCATTAATATCATCATCCCAGAATCGGACATCTGCTGAAAACTGGATATCTGTTTCACTTCGGAACCGATTGACAAAATTACCGAGGAGTTGCACAAGCTCCAGATTCATTTCGTTGCCTTGAGGATCATTCCGTGATTGACCTCTTACAAAAGACCTAATATCAGGATTAAGATCTGCAATATAGAATATTGTACCGCTCTGATTGCTCTCAATTCCGGTTCTTTTAATTGCGTCAATATTCAGTTTAAAGTGCTGCAACTGGTCAAGCATTGATGCACGTGTGTTTTCGAATCCTTTGAAAAGCCCATCCTCTTCGTGGACAGAAATTGAGTTTCTTACGGCTTCAACCATCTTAGCAAGAATGCCACTTTCCAATTCCTCAATGCTTTCAAGTGGTAGGACCGGTATGTTGATATCCGAAAGTAGTAGGCGGTTGTTCTTCACAATACTCCAGTTAATTAACAGAGCAGTGTAAGGGTATTTAGCGTTTCTGGTCTTGGTAATCATCAGAAGAGTGTCGCCAATTGTAGAAATCGCAAGACGGCCTATCCCCTTCTCTCCCATAATTATCCTGTGCTTCTCTCCTTTCGGAGGTTCAATTACATCCCGTTTATCAGAAGTGCCTATTACAAGCCATCGCTTTATGACCACATCTTCGGACATGCCCACACCGTTATCCGAGACAATCGCCAAGTCCTGGTCAGGATATACATCAAGAAATGCTTCGGTTGCATAAGCATCATATGCATTCTTGAACAACTCACTAATGGCAGTTGGGGTGTCGGCAATTTGGTCTTTACCAAGGAGGTCAAGGACCCTCGCTTGGACTTCAAATTTCGCCATTATTCATCCCCTTCAGAAAGGATATGCTTAATAATCGCTTTAACGATTGCTTTTGCTAGCTTCGGAGGAACTGCGTTGCCGATGTGCTGGGCCTTTTCCCCCTGAGATGGTGCTAAAAATTTATACTTTGATGGAAATGTTTGTATCAATGCTCCCTCTCGAAGGCTGATAGCGCGGTCTTGTTCCGGATGGCCAAAACGCCCATTTGAAAGACTCACAAAACGTGTTGTTAGTGTTGGCGCCGGTTTATCCCAATCCATTCTGCCGTAAACATCTGTGTGGCCCTTATGATCTTGGTAGCATTTAAGCTGCAGCTTGCTTGGCCAAGATATTCTACTGCCACCGTGCCGTTTTATTGCGCGAACACGCTTGATATTCAAGGCGGACAATCTTGCGGCTGAATGAAGCTTGTCTTCGACGTCGGTATCGCCTGCTCTAAGTGGTGGAAGGTGACTGATAACATTATGTACTGTGCGGTAAACGCCATTGTTATGAGAAGGTTTAGGCCAAGGTGGCTGCCCTGTTCTCGCAGCTATCAGGATTGTTCTCCGTCTGTTTTGGGGTATTCCGAAATCTTTCGCCTTGATTATCTCATCAGTTACCGTATAACCTGAATTGTTCAATGATGAAATCGCAGCTTCCCATATCGGCCCATATTTTTTAGCCCTGATTCCTGGGACATTCTCGATAACGACATAATCAGGTTTGAGTTTTACAACCAAGTTTATAAAGTAGGATAAAGCACCTTTATCCTTTTCAGATCGGTTCTTATTTGTTTTCAAATTTGTGAAAGGCTGGCAAGGAGGGCAGCCTACAAAGATCCAAGGATGAGATTCAAATGATTTGAGTAATCCCTTAAGTGTTCTGTAACTAAGATTGGCGATATCTTTCACAATGAATTGCGGGGTGGAACCATCGGGGTTTCGGTTATTTCCTCTGAATTCATACGTGGTTTTGGCGCTTTTATCAATATCAATACCGCAGAGAACATATGCACCGGCATCCAGTGCTCCCCGAGTAAACCCGCCAGCGCCGCAGAAGAAATCAACGACAACCGGATATCTTTCCTTCTTTTTACTCAAGTTTGTACACCCTAAAGGAAATCCTTCGCAAACATCTATTCAATATCTCTATTATAGTTATGAGTGGATTTAAAGCAAACGGAGAGGGTGGGAATCGAACCCACCACTGACGGTTTTATCCGCCGGCATCCGGCTTTGAAGGCCGGTAGGAACACCAGCTCCTATCCTCTCCGCGTTAGCCCCATCAGGATAGCAGCTACTTTCCGAAGACGGAAAGGTAGCAGCTACCTGATTTTCGCACACTGACGTGTGCGGCACCCGATGGGGTGGTCATCCTGTCCCGTAGCCCGGCATCTCACTTGCCGGGATT
>CBDVBS010000188.1:0-7453 GCA_965372275.1 uncultured bacterium
CAGTCGTGTTCTCTTACGATCTCTGGTTCACTAAATCGACTTGAAATTGTACGGTTTAACGGTATGGAAATGCGCGGCATGTTCGGCCTGTGAATCAATCGGCGATGTGCTCATCTCCATATCGGTATCACTGAAGAAATAGTCATCGGGGTCATGCCCCGGGTACATTTTCAGATACCACATCAGGTTACCGTTCACCGCATCGGCTTCATCACAAAAGGTATCGGTATTCGTGGTCCCGCAGAACTCATATAGCAGGTTCGCGCATGTACCGTAAATGTCGAGCAAATATTCATCCTGGAGCATCCCGACCGTGTGGCCCAGTTCGTGGGCAAGGACTTCCTCCCAGCCTGAGCAATCGGTTGCGTCAAACATGATATAGGTGTAAATCCCCCGCTGCCACTTATCATCACAGAACAGCAAGGCATATGCGCCGTCGAATCCCACGATGTCGTTGAAGTAGTAGAGATTGATCAGACCGTTAACATCATGCGTTTGCTCATACAGGTAGGGACATGTGTTGAATCCGCAGTTGTAGTAATACGAGGAGTCGACATAAGTTTTCTTCGCCAATTCAAACGCGAATCCATAGCGGTTCCAGAAGCCGTTTGCCCACGCGATATCCTCGGCGATCTCAGCGTCGCTTATCGATGGGTCGCTGCCGTCATCTTTCCTCAGGACATACGCGCGTATGCCGAACGTCTTTATTATTTCCGGCTCAACAAGGGCCGTGTTTTTGACCTTTACCGGGACGATCGTATATGCCGCCAATGCCTTGCTCGGCGCCGCCTGCCATGACTGTTTGTAGGTGCCGTTCGCCGATATCACCTCGATCGCCATTGAATAGGTCCCCGCATCAGGCGGTTGGCACAACGCGGTAAGGTCGGCGGAGTACATCGCCACGAATTCGTCATCGTAAATCTGCGTTGCCTCCAGGGTGTCATAACCACCGAACAAATCGAATGAATGTATCTTCACTTTGTCAACCTGGGCGGCTACCGAGCCGTTTATACGTCCCTGCCAGTCATAAACGGTGACGTATATACTAAGGTTGCCCGAATGACTGCTGGTGCCGGGATCATACTCCAGCGTATTCGATGTGAAATCGCATCGGACATACCACGCTTCATTGCAATTAGCACCGGGAGGGAAATTGTCGGGGATCTCCGGCGGATTAACATACGGCGGCGCCCAGGAAACATCGATTGCATAGTTGAACTTCGATGCACCCGGCGGGAATCTCAACTCGTAACGTCTCGCAATTGCCGATGAATGGAAAACAGCGCGCCCATTATCATCGTTCAAACCAGGAAGCGAAATAAAACCGAGGTCCAGCTCGTGTTCATCCGGCAAAGCGTCAGCGAACACCTTGTAGGCGTTAAGACGAGCGTTATATTCACCGATGTTCGGACTGCCGAGTATGCCGTCGGTGTAACCGAATATGCCGGGTGATGAAAATTCCGCGGGATTCCACCAACGTGTCCAACCGTCGGCATTGAGAAGCTGGGGCTGATCTTCACCACCGGTCCAGAGTCCGAACCCGACCGGTTTCGTTGATGCCGTGACAAGAATCCCCCTGACATCAAAACCGACAAACTTTGGGACATAATTCAGCGGATTGAAAAGTGTGATTCGCACACTGAAGATCCCGTCTGAAAATATACTGTCCTCGGGGATCACTTCCGGGATGATCCCGCCCGATGAATTGAGTATCGACACGAGGTTGAAGTGAGTTGAAACCGAACGCATCGGTTCCAGCTTGAACTCGCCGGTTTCAGTGTTGGCGTAGCCGCTGTAATATCCCCAGAGTGTGCGGCCTGAAGAATCGTCCTGCGAAACCGCATACTGGTCAGCGGAAGTTCCTTCAGTTGGAGTGGTCGGAATCGGTGATGCCCCTGAACAACCTACTACAAGAAAAACAATTAGCAAAAACCCGCAATAACAAGCCGACGGGATTTTGAGTCGTGCGTATTCAATATGCATTAATAAACCTCTCAACGGCCATAAGAAAAATACCACAATAATGCAGCTTTAACGAAGAAAATGTACCGGAAACACGAAATAAACGCTTAATCTGCCCTGTATTACTTAATATGACCGGGATATGTGCAGACAGGTGGGGGCGGATGCATAGATTGCATAATGGACTTTAATGATAATGATTCCTAAAAGCGTCTTTTCTTAGCCAGTTCAATTTTCTCAAGATAACCCATCATATTCGCGATCAGCACCGTATCCCGTCTATCCTCGGCATCCTTCAAGTACTCTCTCACTTTCTCAGTGGCGAGTTCATAGTCACCGCTGTCAATCATCATATCGACTTCGGCGAGATCGATGGCAATTGTAAATTCCGCCGTCTCGCGACGTACATGGTCTTTCTGCAACGCCCGGTCGAGTCTGCCGAAGCTCAGCCCCGGTTGCTGCTTGTGATATTCACCCGTCGGTTTTGACCCGGATCGGGCAATCGCCACGATGATGATAATCGCAATAACTACGATGATGATCCATACGAAAAGAGGCATCGTTAATCTCCCTGTGTGTATTCCCGGCAAACCACGACTTCTTATATGATAGGGTAGTATTTTTCAGTATCAAATGTAAAGTGCCAACAACCTCAGGGCTGTTGGAACAGGTATGAAGATTGACAATTCAAAACCATCAGACCGGTATCCTGGTAGCCCCGGGTTGGCCTCATCCTTTCTATTATTGATAAATTGAGGCCTACCCGGGGTAGAAGCCAATTTATCTCATATATAAGGAAAACTTCAACCCCGGGCTACCAAGGGAATAATACTTTTTCAACTGGCCCCAATCTCCTGTAATATATAAGGAATGAAAACCTACTTCGATTGCATACCGTGTTTCCTGAGACAGGCGATTGATGTTGCTAAGCATGTCAGTGATGATGAGACACTGCACGAGCACGTTATTCGCGAGGTACTGAAGTATCTCGCCGAAATGGACCTTCTAAAAACCCCTCCGGAAATGGGACAGAGAATACATCGGCTCATTCGTGAGTTGACTGGGAATGACGATCCATATTTCGAAGCAAAAAAGCAGTCGAACACCATGGCTCTCGATCTGCTGCCCAAGCTCCGCGCTCAAATGGAAAAATCCGGCGACCCGCTTGAAATGGCAATACGTTTTGCCATCGCTGGAAATATTCTCGACTTCGGTGCCTTACGCAATGTGAGCAAGGAGATTCTGCTCGAAACAATCGACCAGTCTACGGAACTTCCGATCGATGGTGATGTAGACGCTTTCCGTGATGCAGCGGATTCCGCAAGCCGGATACTCTACCTTGCCGACAATGCCGGGGAGATCGTATTCGATCGATTGCTTGTAGAGCAGATAGGGCCCGATAAGATTACTGTCGCGGTTAAGGGATCGCCCACTATCAATGATGCGACGATGCATGATGCCGAAGCAACCGGGTTGACGGAGCTTGTAGATGTAATCGATAACGGCTCGGATGTGCCGGGAACACTTCTCGACGAATGCTCCGACGAATTCAGGGAACACTTCAACAAAGCCGACCTTGTTATCGCCAAGGGTCAGGGTAACTATGAAACCCTCAGCGAAGTTGACAAGGATATATTCTTCATCCTGAAAATCAAATGCCCGGTGATCGCGGTGGATATCGGATGTGAGCTGTGGAGTATGGTGCTGAAGAGGAGCAGCGGATGAACATCGCCCTCGTAAGCTTCGATGCATCAGGCGGACTCGCGTCGGCGCGCTGGGGCCTGATGGATGTGCTTCCCCAGGCATGCCAATTGGAGGCCGATATAATATGCTTTCCCGAATTTTCGAATTCCGGTTTTCCCACCGACGATTACAAGACTGATTTCACGTTGGCGGAGACAATCCCCGGCCCGTTGACCGAAGCGATCGGGGAATTCGCGAGGGAGTATGGCAGGCACATCGCCATCGGTCTGCTTGAACGGGATGGGGAGGACCTGTATGACACGGCAGTCCTGTTCAACCCGACTGGTGAGATTCAACTCAAGTACCGGCGCATCTCGCCTCTCTGGCACGCGAAAGATGCCGCTCACTATTGTGAAGGCGATGATCTCGGCATCACCGAAACTCCGTTCGGCAGGATGTCATTCCTGATATGCGGCGATCTGTTCGATGACGATATCCTCGAACTCGCGCACGCGCAGGAACCGGATTTCGTGATCATCCCGATGGCGCGTTGTCTGGAGCAGGGTACGTACGATAATGAATTATGGCAGGAAGAACTGCCCGAGTATAAAAGGCAGATCATGGAGCTTGGATGTAACGCATTTCTCGTCAACCTGTTCACCGACGCATCCCACGGGGCATACTTAGGCGGAACTATGTTCTTGAACAGTCGTGGTGATTTCCATCTGGTCGGCCCGATAGGTCAGCCTATTATCCTGTTTCTGTCAGTTAGACCCGGTACCCGTGATCCGGATAAATTTGGGATCATTCCCATCAAAAGCGATCAGCAGAAATGAAATAATTTTTGCTGATGAATGCTCCCGATGTATCGAAAGAAAACACCGCTATGCCCGAAGACGGTCAGTAGCGGTGGCACACAGGTAAGCCAGTGCATTGAAGCGGTGTAGTCGATATAAAAACACCGCTATGCCCGAAGACGGTCAGTAGCGGTGGCACCCAGGCACACAGTCACCCGGGCCCACGGGTAAGATCGCACACTGAAGTGTGCAGCGCCCGGATGGGAGGGGGTGGTTACTGTATAATTACGGCTATGGGAAGCATGAGCCAGGATGAAACAAGGAGGAGTATGAGCAGGAGGCAATTGAGTGTGCGGGATCTCAAGATCGTGGTCTCTTACGCTCTCCCGGTTCTGGTCCTTCTCGCATACAGGCTTATACTCGTGCCGGTAATTTGCGATGATGCGTTCATTACATTCAAGACAGCCATAAACTTTACCGAAGGGAAGGGGCTGGCGTTCAATGCCGGGGAGAGGGTGTATCTTCTCACCACCCCGGCATGGGCTTTGCTGCTTGCGTTGGGGCGTGTTGTAACCAGGGATGTTGTTATTGTCGCGATGATCCTCGGCACGCTGTTCGAAGTCCTGTTTGTTCTAAGTACAGTTCACCTGGTGAGGATCCTGGTTGGCAGCGGGAAGACCGGTATGCTCGCGGCGATATTCGTGTGCGCGAACCCGGTTTTTCTTTTGACGAGTTTCAGCGGGATGGAGCTTCCGCTTTATCTGCTGCTTATCAACCTGGCATTCATCTTTCTCGCGCGGAAGCGATACTCCCTCAGTTTGGTTGTCGCATCGATTGCAGTCTGGGTCAGGTTCGACGCGGTGCTGCTGTACGCGCTCATATTTTGCTGGTCGTTTTTTTCGTTGCGAAAGGATAAGGCATCCGAAATAAAGAGCGTTTTCAGAATGGCAGTACCATCGTTTCTGATTCTTATTGCGTATGTGTCATTTGGATATTTCTACTATGGTGATATTGTACCGACGAGCGTTCAGCGCAAAATGGCGGCGGGGGTTCCGCTATTTTCGAGCATGTGGTTGTTTTACGGAACGCTCGTGCTGAGAGAATTCGCCAACGCGATCTCGGGTAAATCGGCGTTCTGGTATACGGTGCCTTCGTTGCTGTGGATAGCCGTTGTGCCGTTTGCCCTCGGACTGATAGGACTGATACGCGGTGCATATCGTTCAGTGTTACCGATTCTCATTTTGACGCTGCTGTATATTGCCGGGTTTGCATTCAGCGGCAACAGCTACGCAACCAATTTCCCGTGGTATTTTGTCCCGCCGCTTGTCCCGTTTTACATCCTGACGGCATGCGGGTTGGTGACAATCATCGAGTGGATAGTGAAACGGCACAATGTATTTCTTGCGGGCATGAGCGTTCTTATCATTGCCTTGATCTGGCCGGTGTATATGTATGGCCCATTGTCGCGGGATAATTTGAATTTACAGCGCATCTCTATAGACAGGGAGAGCATGTACGGGGCTTTGACTGTGTGGTTGGGAGAAAATATCGAAGGTGAGATCGAGATTGCGGGGAATGAAATCGGTGCGATGGGGTTCTTCGCCCGTCCCGGTGTTAAGGTGCTCGATTTGTTCGGGATACTTCGCACGAAGGATGAGCGGCTGGTGGATTTTATCGAGCTTGTTAATCGGCATCAGCCCGAAGCGATTATAACCGGTGAGCAGTTTGGTTACCGGAAACAGATTGATGAAAAATTGGCAGGGCATTATTACTGGTTCAAGCTGGAACGCGTTGAGCTTGGCCTTCGCGAGGACATTGCTCCATCACTGGTGGGCAGGCTGCCGGATGTGGCGGGGATACGTGCGAAGCTGAAAATGAGGCGGGAATATCACACAGAATAATGCAAACTGGAATGTCAAAATGTTTCGGGACGAGAGTCTAAGAACATCAGGATGCTACATCTCGAAATCTATTGAATAAGAGCTATTTCTTGCGGCTGAAGATGCGCGTCAGGTCGGTTATGCTGGTCCAGGCCATCTTGCGTCGCACGAACGCGAGGGTCTCCTGCAACGGGATATCCTTCGGGCATATATCGTGGCAGCCGAGAAGGCCGATGAATCCGAAGATACCGTAGTCTGTGCCGATGACATCGTAATATTCGCGGTTGTTCCGCTTATCCCTCGGATCGATCATAAAACGGGCGAGGCGGTTGACCGTGGTCGCGCCGGCGAAGTCGTTGTTGACGTTGGCCGTTGCGCATGCACCGATACAGCATCCGCATTCGATGCATCGCTCAAGCTCGTATATCTTAAGCATCACATCGTTGTCGAAACGCTCTTCTATGGTGTTCTCATCGAACTCCCTGTCTGTGTGGATCCACGACTCGATATCGCCGTACATCTCCCTGAACCATGTGCCGGTGTCGACACACAGGTCGCCCACATGCTTGAACACGGGCAGCGGATGCAGGGTTATGTTTTCCGGAAGCGTCGTTGTCAGGGTGCGGCAAGCTAACTCCGGACGGCCGTTGACGAGCATACCACACGAGCCGCAGACTGAAGCATGACAGCCAAAGTCGAACATCAACGAAGGGTCCTGCTCCTCGCGGATTTTTGTAAGCACCGTGTAAAGGCCCATCATGGGTTCTTCGTCGACCTCATATTGGTCCATGTGCGGTACAGCTTCCGGATCATTGGGATCCAGCCGGTAGATACTAAATTTGAGTCTGCGTTGCGCCATCGTTTCGCCTCTGATCTTTCAATAGTTCTAATTCGCCCCTATCGCACACTGAAGTGTGCGGCACCCCATTTGGCGGGTATTTCCTCGCACACTGAAGTGTGCGGCACCCATAGCGTGTATAAAAGCCCCCAACTGTTTCAACGTACTACTTCTTCTCCTCGTCCTTCCGGTGTTTCGGTAACTTCCGGTGTTTCGGTAACTTGTTGCCGAAACTTATTTCCGGTGTTTCGGTAACTTGTTGCCGAAACTTATTTCCGGTGTTTCGGTAACTT
>CBDVBS010000189.1:0-7425 GCA_965372275.1 uncultured bacterium
TCCAGTCATAATAGGAATCGCAGTAATCTGCGTGGCTGGTTCCGTAAGCTGTAACGAAGCTGGCGACGTGTGGAAAGAAATCGACAGTACACCCGAAAAGACCGACATGGTCGCACGATATCGGGTCCTCGCCGTCCATGGGGACTAACGCGTCGATAAGACAGTGATTTTCGTGTGGAGGTGAATATTCAAAGCCTGTCGATGATATGGTTGAGCAGCGGAAAAAGTCGATGCCTGAATCCGGCCAGATCGGCGCCCATGAGTAATGATCCATGTAGACGTTCCATAACTGGTTCACCTCATCTATCTGGTACGACAAAATGAACCAGCTTTGAGCACCGTTAATGTCTCGTTTACCGAATTCAATGTTCACCGGGAATCTTGGGATAAAAGGATCTGGAGGGAGCATGACCTCATCGTATTCCGTGTAACCAGGCGCCTTGTACCGTCTCACAGACGCGTCATCGTAGAGCACCAGAATGTCGCCCCTGTTCGGGTGAATGCATAGATCAATTGCAGCAGCGTCGGGCTTGGTTATAGGGATATCCTTCTCGCCTTCTATTGTTTCGTCATATGTGAAACTGGGGTATGTAAGGCATATCGAATCTTCTTCGCATATGTCTATCACTTTCACATCAACCCGAATTTCATACTCCACACCTTGCTGTGGTTCTTCGGGGCAATAATAAAAGGTTTTATATGGCCCACCAAGTTCAAAGGGTTCGGGAAATATTCTCCACCAGAATTCAAGAGGATATCCATCGGGATCATATGACCCACTCGCATCGAATTCCAATATGATCGGGCATGGTCCCTCAATCGGCTCAGGTGTAACCATCTGAAGGTCGCACACAGGCGGTTGATTGTCCCCGGCGATGACCTCTACAGGCGCTGAACATGTTTCAGAGGTGACGCCACAGGAATCGGTTACTCTCAGGCATACTGACCCGGTATATGACTCAGTATATTCATAACTTGGGTTCACCGGGTCCGGGCCTGGAGTAACCCATAAATCATCAGGCTCGTCACAACGGAACTTCCATTCATAGGTATGATAATCGCCTGGATCCGGATCGATGACTTCTCCGTGGAATTCAACTGTCACAGGACCACATGGATTTTCCGCCGGCATTGGTGTAAGGACTTCAACCTCACAACTCGGCGCGTGATTGAGGACAACCGTGCAAGTGTCGTTGTAAGTTACCCCGCAGAAATCGATACTTGCGCGAACCTGTAACTGGGTATCCCGCATGTACGCAATCTTCATCGTGGGGCCTTCGAAATCCTCCCCGTAAAATGGGACAGACTGGTAATTCGGGGTAAGAATCTCCCATTGAATCATATCTGCCAGTTCCGAATAGAGATCATTCCCTGTGATTTCCGCAACGAATGTAATCTCATCGTTATAGCAGAACCAGTCTCCATTTTCCGGGCTGACGATCTCAAGACCCAATACCTCCCCGAATGTCGGCATGACTTCATTGGATCGACTCCAGTTATGGACCTGATCCTCAATTCGAGCCTTGAAGCCCTGGAAATCCATATACTCGCAGGGGATGGGGACAATATAGACATAATATTCCCCCTGCATCAACCTGTCGATATTGATGTACTCGCCTTGAGTCGGATGCCAGTAGGGATCCCCGCCAGGATGTTTGTGAGGCCAGACGGATTCGGTTTCTTCGTTTCCTCCAGGCGGCGTGTCAACCAGGAATATGCTGTCGGTATAATTATCGATATAACCATAGCTGCCCTGGGAGTCCAAGTAATCGACATGGAAATTGTCCAGCAGCCATCTGCCCTCATTGCTGGGTGGATCAGAAGCAGCACAAAGCAATACCCACTGCCCCTCGTCGATGCCGCATCCAAGAATTGACCAGTACCAGTCCCAGCCGTCACCCTGTCCCTGGACCGCTGTAAGCCCGGCATTGTTCTTCCTCGCGTTGCCTTTCCCGAAGATGCTGTAGGGGCTGTAGGGCGCGGTGTCATCAAGAATCTGACCCCAGACAAAATCATGGACCTGGTCCTCACCCCGGAGAAGCATGAAATATTCGAACTGCGGGTTGGTGTAGTCCGGATTTAAAACATAGGGTCCGCTTCTGTCAAATCCCTTTGACTCGAAACCGTAGTCTTCAATGGGTCCCCCGCATTCTCTTGTGGCCCAATAGCAATCAACGCCGGCCTCAAGGAGATTACTCACGTGGCTATTCGGATAAAAAGCGCCAAACCTTGAAAAGGTGCACCAGATGCTTCGCCCTTCATCAAATACGTTGTATACTCCGGTTGATTGGTGGATTGAGCCGTCAAAGGGCTGGTTGTAATTCGAGTGCGGATTGTCATGCGCTTCGCCTCGGTAATTCCAGCGAAGAATATTTGCATTATCGCAATCGGCCCAGTTTCGGATAGGCCAATTAGGATCACCACCGCTGTTTTCCCACCAATCAGAGTGATGTATCATCCGTTGTTCGCTCTCAACAGGATACCAGTGGTGCTTATTGATATACCAGTCCGTTGCGTCATTGTCGTAGATTGGCGGGTTATGGGGATCGTCGTACCAATATGTTGCACCTTCTTGTATGTTATCGCAGGGATCGCCGTTTGATCCCTGGGCAGACCTTTGGTTTCGATAAAGATCCCAATCATTTGAATCAATCAGGGAAAAAGCCTCACCAATTGTCGAGTCGAAAGTAATTGCGGGGAAGGTTTCATCAGGTAGCCGCCAATCATCGTCATAGATGTAAATTGGCTGGTCAAGCTCAAGCACAGCAAGGCCACCATCGTCCCTTGCCTCAACACTGATGATTTTTCTTGAAGTTTCGGAAGTTTTCCAGCGTGCCAGGTCGTTGATGATCCATTCGGGCATGTTCTTGTCAAAAAGCACATATAACTTGCCCTCCTCCTCCTCGATTCCATGACCGATATGCATCATGGGTGGTTCATCAACAACAGTGAAGTCAAGACCCCGTCCGGGACACCCGAATTCGCTTATAGCACGGATATGAATCCTGTGTCTGCCCGGTTCCAGCCCTGTGACGGTAGCGGAGATGACATTCCCGTCGAATGTGTAATCGAGCGGGCCGGTGTCGGCCTCGAATACGATCTCTCCGTCGAATTCACCGACTTTTGTTCCGTAAAGAGTCGCCGATACAAAAAGTGATGTTTTGATGGTTCTGGGATCCCCTTGCCAGCCTTCATCGAGAAGTTCGGCAGGCTCGGTGAACCTGAGACCAAGCGGTGGATCGGTTGCGCCGATGTTCCCTGTCGGGATCACACTGTGTTGATCCCACGATAGTGTTTCTGAGGCGGTTTCCAGCTCGGGAAGAGGCTTGTTGGCCTCTTCGGCGGGAGAGGAAGACGCTGTTTCCCCGGTCGCGTCGGGCGTGGTCGGGCTATTGCCTTTGTGCGAGCAACCGATCGTTACCAGCAGAGCAATGAGCAGGATCAGCGTGACGCGGAGGGGGGAATAATTGAGATACATCTTATCAACCTCCTGTGTTGATATTTTATTTGTAAGTATACAAAACCCACATTGAGCCAATTTGGCACTCCTGGAAACTAACACCGCGATGTAAAAGTGAGATCTCCTCCCGAGATCGGAACTTAATAAGACTTAATACGGATACATATTGATCCTACAATGTCGATCATCCTGCGTCAATACTGAAAAGCATTAATATTCCTAAATACTGGAAATTATCGGGTGACGTTATCGCTTTGTATATATTTCCTTAGCGATAAATGAAATATTATAAAAAAACTCAACCATTTATGGCGAGGGGACTGTCGTTCGTATCGAAATAATAGCGTGAAATTGACCGGTGTCGCGCGAGATTGGGTTCACCGGGCTACTTACTGGTAATTATTTGCCAAGTAATCGAATCAGATCATCAATGGTTAGTTCAGCATCGTTCAGAATGCGCTTCAACGTCTTTGGATGCAGGATTTTCCCTGAGTGGACAGGTATGGTCACTCTTTTTCCTTTCGCATTCCGATAGATATGATGACTACCGGATGATCGTATCAGCAGGAATCCCAGTTTTCTCAGGATACCGGTGATTTCCACTGCCGTTATTCGGGGAAGGCGGGGAGTCACACTTTGACCTCAATCGAAGTCAGGTTGATCAGGTCGGACGATGGAATCGGTTCCTTTTCCGCGAGCCTGTCTTTGATGTGCAGTTTCATAGCGTCACTGAGATTCGCGACAGCCTCCTCGTAGGTTTCGCCCTGCGTGTAGCAGCCCTGAAGCTGCGGGCAGTAGGCGAAATATCCATCCTTGTCCTTTTCTATCACACATGCAAGCCTGTAATTTTTCATCGATTCACCTCGCTATGCACTGTCATTATAGCGTATCGGAGGGGAAAGAATAAGGGCTGTAAATATGGGTGGCACGTTCAAGGCGAGTCTTCGAGCCTTGGGCGTGTTGTTCCAGAGGACATGCCCAAGCCGCCGGAAGCGCCATGAGCATGCCACCCGGACCTGTTGAAGCATGAGATGTTTAATGTTAATCTCTGCATATGAGTAATGACTATGGGAAACGTAAAACCTGTAAACGCTACGACATTCCCGGCGATTCACACGAGTTGAACTTTTCATGTTATAAGAATCAACCATTTCTTCTTGAGAGAAGAACCTGCATCTGGCTTGCCGAAGCAATCGAGGCTGCCAGAAAGAAGCATGTATTTGCACTTTGGGCTTGGGTGTTCATGCCCACTCATGTTCACTTGCTGATCTGGCCAACGACGCAGTATTATTCGATTGCAAAGATTCTCCAATCTGTTAAACAACCTGTGGGAAGAAGGGAAATCACACGCGCGAAGAAAGGAGACACTGAAAGACTTCAATTGATGACAACGGGGCTTGCGGCACCTCCATTCAGGTTCTGGCAGGAAGGGGGAGGGTATGACAGGAATTTGAATACAGCGAATGCGATCAGGGCTATCCTGGAATACATACATATGAATCCAGTCAGGAAGAATCTGGTTGAAAGCCCTGAGGATTGGGAATGGTCAAGCGCAAGGCAATGGATGGGAATTGAAAGCCAGACATTGCGTGTGGATTTTGATTCATATGACCCAGGTAATTAATCCAGGCTGAGAAATGAATTTGATTTATAATAATGACTCTGAATGGATTATTGATGGACTATCTATGGACTCCGGGTGGACTATTTATGAACTCTGGGTGGCACCCCTAAGAGGCTTCCTAGCCTTTTAGGGGTGCTGCTTGAAATGGAAGAACGACATCAGGGATAAGTGGATTGAAGCAGGAGCATCACTATCAGGTTTCCATCCTGTCAGTGGTGTTGGGTGGGTTGGCTATTTGAGAGAAACACCCCTAAAAAGCTGGAAGCTTCTTAGGGGTGCCACCCGCCGTAATGGAGTTATTGAAGAAACGGCGACAAGGAAAGCCCGACTTCCAGTCGGACTTTACTTGTCACCGGCACCCGGGTGGCATCCGGTCAGGGATATGTTCTCAATCCGCGGCCTTCTTACACCTCTGCTGTCATAATCTTCATAGTCGATTACGTGCGATATATCCCATGGAATTAGCGGCACAGCGAATTCTAGACTTCCATAAGCGAAGTTGAAAATGAACTGATTGCTCAGGCCACTGACATCAAGAGGACCGCCAAGAATCTTGTACTCATACAGTGTTCTCTGGGCGTAAGGGCCCTCGTCATCCTCAAGGTATCTGGGCGTCCAGTTATTCAGATCTACATCCCTGATGAGTTGCCATGTTGACCCCTTAATCGGCCTCCTTGCGGCGATCCGAGCAGCATTGAACATTGGATCGTAAACGTCAAGAGTACTGTCCAATGCTAGAAACTCTAGGCCCATCTTAAGAAGCAATCTCACTATCAAGGACACGTGAAGGTCTGGAAGGATAAGGTGCCCATGCCCGTGCTCCAGCACAGAAGTGAAAATGCGATCGTCAAGATAGGCAATAGGACTCCAGTGCTGACCTCCGCAGATCTCAAATCCGATTCCTTTGTAAGTAGTAAACCTGCCGCGTTTGGATTTAACCGAAAGATATGACCTCTCAGCGCCGAATACTGAGGTCGCAAGAACATGTCCTTCTATTGCATGACCGAAATAGTTGTTGCATTCATCGCATACTATCCCTGGAGGTAAGATGTCATCGCCACCAAGTGATTCAGGAACGATGTGCTCGATTTGGGTGAATTGGCCGCGTTTTGTCAGGCAGAATATGCATTTAGATTCGTTCATAAATGCGAGCTAGCCCTTAAAAAAGTCACTGGCTCCCTGGGTGCAGGTTACAACAGGCGCGGATTGGACCGCGCCCTTAATTATTCCACGACTTAATGGTTCTGTCAATAATCCATTCCGCCAATGCCTTCCATGCCGCCGCCTGGCATACCGGAAGATTTTTCATCGGGCTTGTCGGCTTGAAATGTAGGGGTGCTGCTTGAACCGGTACTATTTTCGGGGAGCAGACCAGCACCTGGCGCTTTTCCTGAAATAATTGATTGTTAATTACAAAATAATTCTACAATATCGACTAATTCCTCAAAACGACGGGCAACAAATTTATTTTTTGAGGCTTTTTTGACCTCAGATAATTTCTCGCATTCTGATAGTTGTTCCTTTATCATTTTTGCACTTTTGGAAAATAGTTCTTGAATAATCGGTGCTGCAGAATTACTGAAGAAAACTCTGCGATGTCTGCCTTCGCCATAACCACCAGGTTCTCCCATGTAGCATAATGCTAACCAGAGTATGTAATTTTTTCTAATCTTCGTTGGGATCTGGCTTAATCCTCCCACATCAGATAAGGTGCGTAATAATTCACTATGTTGGTTATGTGAGGTCCATCTATAGCCGATTGATGTAAATTTTTCGTAAAAATTATTGTAATAATCTTCTAATTTAGATCTTTTCAAATATGGCAACATTCCTGATGCAAATGCAGCCCGAAGGTGAGTTGTATTTAATGGCTTACGCCCCACAATGTCTTGAAAGTAAACTGACATTTTGATTTTTACTTGATTATGTGTATGGTTTTCAAGTGACTTAAGCAAGGAAAGTGAATTCCTTCTGACAAGTTCAGGCTTTTCAGTATCTAAAACATGACTAAGAAGCATTTTTTGGATTTCGATTTGCCTAGATTGAGGAGTCTGCGAATAATCAGTGATTAGCTCTTGACTAGGTTCTATTGGTTCAGATTCACTTATAATCTCTATTATTTCATCTACTCTCAACAGTTGTATGGGGTCTTTGGATAAAACAGATTCAATGCAAGTTTTGAATATGTATATACAATCTTCTATGCCAGCCTCATATTCGTCATCTTCATGTTCTAAATCCCTTCTTATTTCATAACAACGATGTAAACGCTGTCGTTCCGGTCTTGAAAGTAATCCTATGCGATAACTAAGTTCAATAACATTATAGTTTGAATAATCTG
>CBDVBS010000190.1:0-7388 GCA_965372275.1 uncultured bacterium
AGCCCACCCGGCTTCATAAAAGCGATACAATCCTTAAACAAGCGCCATTCGGGACGGCCCCGATTTACAAAGCACTATCCATGCGGGTTACATGTGTGTCGGATTCGATAAATCAGGTCCGACCCCATTTATTCCCCCATATTTCAAATCTCATCAGCCCCTGGTAAACTCGGCATGGCGCCCATGCGGGTTACGCTTATCGCCGCGACGTGGTTGGCCTTCCGCGAGGCCTCGATTAGATCATCGCCGTTAGACAAATAATAAACAAGCGCTCCCACGAAACTATCCCCTGCACCGGTTGAGTCGATGCCTTCAACTTTCTCACCCGGGAAGTGGGCCGACTTATCCTCGGCAAATGCCACGACCCCTTCCGCGCCGAGAGTTACAACTATCTTCCCGCGAAGTTCCGTCCCCATGCAGCCTAACATCATCACATCAGCGGCGTTACGCAGTTTCCGAGCGAAGAAATCGGACGCTTCCACTTCGTTGAATATCATCAGGTCCATAAGTTCGATCTCGTCATCGGTCGTATCCCGGTATGGGGCGAAGTTCATCGCCACCGAGCATCCGTGCTTGTGCGCGGCTTCCATCGCGAATCGATTCGTTTCGGGCGGAATTTCCATCTGGAGAACCAGGTGCGACGATTTGGCAAGCGCATTGTCCAAGACGTCGAGGTCTATATCGTCAGGCGTGAATTCCATGTTCGCGCCGCTGAATCCGGCTATGTAATTCATACCGCCATCCTCGACCATTATCATACCGAGGGCGGTTTTCGAACCTGTCTTAGCGATACCAACATCCGGGAAACCTTCCGCGTTCAGTTGGCGGGCAACATCATCGCCGAAAGTGTCGTTCCCGAGTTTTCCGAAGAATCCGACTTCGCATCCCAACCGGTGGCCTTGCAGAGCCTGGTTGAATCCCTTGCCGCCCACGAATGTATCAAAGCTGCGACTCAATACCGTTTCTCCCCGTTCAGGCAGTTTGGGAACGCTGACGACGAGATCCTGGCATATGCTGCCGACTACTGTAATATGGTTTTTTCGATTATCGTCCGACATTTTTCTCCTCGATTTTTCCCAAAGCAAAAACAAATATGCAGGTTGAAATAATAGGGTTGAGAGGATACATTTGCAAGGTGCTTTCAATCACTTTGATGGTGACAATTTATAAGGGAAGGTTGTATGTCATAATAACCATCGGGTATCATACTGTCAGGGAAGCGTATGTGACGTAACGGAGAGATTTTATGTCGGACAAGGACGGACTGCGTAAAGAGCAGGAGCTGATTGACAGTATCTTCAGGACAACCCCCGGTATCATCCTGGTTTTAGATGCTGAAGGGAAAATCGTCAGCTTCAATCCATACCTGGAAGAATTGAGCGGCTACGAACTCGCCGAGGTGAAAGGGGAAGACTGGTTCAAAGTATTCCTTCCGGATCAGGAGAGAAACAGGATCGGCCTTGTATTCACTGACACCATTAAGGATCTGGATACTTCGGGAACCATCAATACGATCACAACAAGGGACGGTCGTGAGATTCCCATCGAATGGCATAACAGGACCCTCAAGGATGAAACCGATTCGGTAATTGGGGTCGTGTCGATCGGTCAGGATATCTCCGGGCGAGTGCGGGCGGAACGGTTGAAGCGCATACAGCGTGACCTTGCCCTCGCAATCGGTTCCACGAGCAGCCTGGATGATGTACTCAATCGTCTGCTTGAAGCCGTACTCAAGATTGAAGGCATAGATTCAGGGGGTGTGTATCTCGCTGATATACATACCGGCGATTTAGACATTGTTACGCACAGTGGATTATCACAAAACTTCGTTGATGAAGTGACGCATTATGACAAGGATTCCCCCCAGGGACAGATTGTTTATGCGGGCAAAACGGTTTACAGGGAATATCCCTCGGTCTTCTCCGAGAGGGAAGATGTCCTCCGTGCCGAGGGGCTTCATGCTTTGCTGGTAATACCCATCATATTCGAGGAAGAGGTGGTCGCCGCCCTGAACCTTGCTTCGCATACTAACGAAATAATCCCTCCCGACGCGCGTGAGGCATTGGAGACGATAGCGGCACAGGTCGGGGGTGCCGTGGCCCGTGTACGGGCCGTGGAAGCACTGAGGGCTTCAGAGGCGGAGAAACTACTTATTCTCGACAGTGTATCAGAGCTTGTCAATTACCAGGATAAGGACCTGCGGGTCAAATGGGCCAACAGGGCGGGGGCGGAATCGCTGGGGATGAAAGCGGAAGAAGTAGTGGGACGTTACTGCTATGAACTGTGGGCCGGACGCTCCGAGCCATGTCCCGGCTGCCCTGTTCAGAAGGCCATAGATACCGGCGAACCACAGGAGAACGAGATGCATACCCCTGACGGGAAAATATGGCACGTCAGGGGATACCCGGTTACCGACATCAACGGGGAAATTGTCGGCGCTGTTGAAGTTACCCAGGATATTACAGACCGCAAGCATGCCGAGGAAATCCTGATGCGCCTGCAGAAATTTGAAAGCCTGAGCGTGCTTGCGGGGGGAATCGCGCACGATTTCAACAACCTCCTGATGGGTATTCTCGGGTACTCGGAAATCGCCAAGATGGAGCTTGGACGCGAGTCGCCCGCATTGCATAGCTTGGAACAGATCGAAAGATCAGCCCTGCATGCCGCAGATCTTACGAAACAGATGCTGGCATACTCCGGCAAGGGGCAGTTTGTCGTAGAGCCGATCGATCTTTCGAAGTTAATCGACGAAATGGACCATCTGCTCATGGCGGCGATTTCGAAAAAGTCCCTGTTGAAATTCAACCTTGAGAAAAACCTGCCCGCGATTGAAGCTGATGCCACCCAGGTGAGGCAGATTCTCATGAATCTTGTTACGAATGCCTCGGATGCCATCGGTGACAGGAGCGGCATAATAAATGTGACCACCGGGGCAATGGATTGCGACAAAAATTACCTTTCGAGTACATATCTGAAGGAGGAACTGGAGGAGGGGTTGTATGTTTTTCTCGAAGTAGCCGATACGGGTATTGGAATGAATGAGGAGACCGCCGCGAAGATCTTCGACCCGTTCTTCACAACCAAGTTTACCGGTCGCGGGCTGGGACTTGCAGCCGTCCTCGGGATAATCCGCGGCCACAATGGCGCGGTGAAGGTCAGCACCGAACCCGGCAAGGGTACCGCGATAAGGGTTCTGTTCCCGTGCTCGGAAAAAGATGCCGTTGAAAGGGAAAAGAAAGAAACACAGAAACAAGTTTTGAGAGAAGGCGCAACCATTCTCGTGGTTGACGACGAGGAATCGGTCAGGGCGGTATCAAAGCTGCTGCTTGAAAAAGCGGGGGCGAATGTGATCACCGCTAACGACGGGCATGATGGCGTGGAGATCCTCAGGGGAAATCCCGGCGGGATCGATGCCGTGCTGCTCGATATGACAATGCCTCGCATGAGTGGGCAGGAAGTTTTTGTAGAGATGCGGAAGATCAAACCCGATATCAGGATTGTGCTGACGAGTGGTTACACCGAGCAGGAAGTCACTGACAAATTCGAAGGCAAACGCTTGGCCGGTTTCATACAGAAACCGTACCGTCCCGGGGAACTGGTGAAAAAAATGGTTGAAGTACTGGGTGATTGATATGGATCGCTCCGATGGGGATATCCGTTTGATGTATAATAAATGTTCATGAATTCAAACCGGGGGATGAAAATGAGTCTGCTGTTACGCCGGATTCCGGTTATATTCCTGCTTTCGACGCTGGCCGTAGGATTAGCTCCTGCATCCACGGCGGCGACCGCCGCGGCATACGAAACCGCCAAAACCATTTCAGGCCATGAAATGCTCCTGGTTATCGATGAACTGGCATCACCCACTTACCAGGGACGACTGACCGGACAACCGGGGCAGTTAGAAGCCGCTGAGTTAGTCGCGGGTTTCTTCAGCGAAACAGGTCTGCTTCCCCTCGGGGACGACGGCGGATATTTCCAGTATTTCACCGCCCCGTCAAATATCATCAAACCAGGTCCTGAAGTACAACTGTTTCTCGGTGTGAAAACGGTCGCATATGACATCGGTGAGCAGTATCTCTTCCGAGGTTACACGGGCGAGGGGGATGTCACCGCGCCGATATGCTTCGCGGGTTACGGCATCACCGATGACCAGTTGGGATATGACGATTATTCGGGCATCGACGTGACCGGAAAGTGGGTGCTGTGCCTGCGCGGATGGCACCCTGCATATCCCGCCGACTCGTTCAGATGGTCCTACACCGGCTGGAAGGCTCGCAACGCGCACGACCATGGCGCTGTCGGCCTGCTCCTCGTTAGCGCTCATTCCGACGGCACCATGGGTGCCCCGATAGGCAGCTATCTTTACGGACTCCCGGCGGAGGAGATGTATGCCGACTTCCCGATGGTGCACGTGGGAAGGGATTTCGTGATGGACCTGTTCAATGTCCAGGGATGGTATCTGCCGAGCATTATCGGGATGATCGATAAAGGCGAGCCGCATTCATTCGACTTCCCCGGCGGCACAAAGGCCCGGGTAAAGGTTGAACGTGAATTCAGTCCCGAGGCATGGACAGGAAACGTCATTGGTTATATCCCCGGAGCCGATCCCCAATATGCTTCACGCGCCGTTGTCGTATGCGCCCACCACGATCACGTAGGGTACCAGGATACGATCAGGTTCCCCGGTTCCAACGACAATGCGAGCGGTACGGCGGCGCTTATGGCCATCGCCAAAGCGATGGTAGACCTGTCGGGCGGACCGGCACGCAGCGTCATTTTTATCAGTTTCACGGGCGAGGAGATGGGCCTGCTTGGAAGCAAATATTTTGTGAACAACCCCGCCTGGGAGATTGAGAATATCGACTACGTGATAAACATGGACATGATCGCCCAGGGGACCGAACTGCTCCTCTGGGGCGGCACGGATTTCCCGGGGATGAGAAAGCTTTTCACGAGGCTGTGCGACGAATACGAGGTCGAACTTAATCACCTGCCGCCATACCCGGTCAGCGACCACGGGCCGTTTGTCGATAAGGGCATCGAGGCGGTTATGCTCTTAGCAGGCGGTGAGCGGGAATATAACCTCGCGCATGTGCCGCACGTATATAAATCGGAAATGATAGATGTCGAACTGTTGGAGAAGATTACGAAGATAGCATTCGTCGCCACCTGCGAATTGGCGGAGAGAGGCTCATAGATAGACATCAACTGAACCATGCCGAAAGAACGAAAAGAAATGGAAGTACGTCCCGGCACACTCTACCTGGTTGCCACACCGATAGGGAACTTAGGGGATATTTCCCGCCGTGCCGTTGAAACCCTCGCGAAGGTTGATATTGTCCTGTGCGAGGATACGCGCAAAACAGGACGCCTCTTCGAGCACCTTGGCATCAAACGGGAACTGTCGAGTTATTACCTGTTCAACGAGGCACGGAAGTTGAAGTGGGTCACCGGCAAGCTCGAGGACGGCGCGAGCATCGCCCTCGTAAGTTCGGCGGGTACGCCGCTTGTATGCGACCCGGGTGCACGGCTTGTAAGCGCATGCATTGAGAACGGACTCGCGGTGGAAGTGATACCCGGCCCGACGGCGTTCACCACGGCGATGCTCCTCAGCGGATTTACCGAGCATGGATTTCATTTCTCGGGATGGATACCGCGTAAGGGCAGGGAACGGGAGGAAGCTCTCAGGTATATTTCGAGCATCCACGAACCCGTGGTTTTTTACGAATCGGCGAAACGGGTCGCGAAAACGCTGGCTGATTTCGCCGGACTCCAGCCCGGCCGCGATGCGATTGTCGCGAGGGAACTCACGAAACTTCACGAGGAAGTCATACGCGGGACATGCGTGTCCTTGGCGGTCGAGCTCAAGGGCAGGGAGCTTAAGGGGGAATGCGTGGTCGTGCTCGGACCATGGAAAGACACAATCGGCTTTGACAGGGGGAAAAGCGATATGGTATATAGTTATTTCGCTGTATTGAAGCGCGAAGGCATACCCGACGGCAGGGCGGCAAAGATTGTCGCCAAGCTACTGGGTCTTCCCGCGAAAGATATTTACCGCCTTCTTATATTAGAGGACGAGGTGGAGTAATGTTAGATTTCTGGCGAGAGCAGAAAGCCCTGATTTATGGCGGATTCCTGATCGCAATCGCCATAATCATTTCCTTTGTCACTGTCAAACTGCCCCCGGGACGTATGGTCGGTGGCATAGAGGGAAACCTGGACAAGATCGTGATGGCGACCGATGCGCCGGACTATATCCAGATTTACAGGCCGGAGACGGGGCGCGAACCGAGGCTCTATCCATCGGACGAACGACTCAACGATATGATTCTCGACAAGTCGGGTGACAGGATATTCGTGGCCACCAAGGAAGGATGGCTCAATATTTTCAAACCCTGGGAATTGGGGAACAGGCGCATTAGGCGCAAACTTGGCGATATCCTCCAGGGCGTGGCTTTGAGCGGCGATGAAAAATATGTCGCCGTGGGGTTGGGAAACAAGGATGACTACAACGCGCGGGACGTGGGTATCTACGAGATAGAGAGGCTCATGGAGAGCGATCCGTACAGCTCCCCGGTAAAATCGGTAATCCCGATGAAGGGTGATATCCAGGCGGTTTACGGCAACCCCGATCCCGCAAACGGACGCGGTTATATCTTATCGAGCCAGGATGATACCATCGCCATCTTCGACTTCGCCACCGGCGCGAAGATCAATTTCGTCGAAATCGGCAACTCGATGGGATTCTTCAGGTGCCGCCCCGACGGCAGGAAGGGTTATGGCAGCATCAACGCGCGCCAGTCCGTTGTGGTTGTTGATCTCACCAAAGGGGCGGAGAAGACAATCAAGCACATCAAGCTCCCGTCCGCGCCCTACTACTTAGCTTTCAACGCCGACGGCACACATCTCTATGCCGGTTCGCGCGACCGCTCGGAAGTGTATGTTATCGACACCGCGACCGACGAGATTGTCTGGACATACATACTTAATAACCCCTACGCCATGCTTCGTATCACCGCCGAACTTATCGCCATAAGCAGTGATGAAGATTACCTCTACATGGTGCCGCAGTATCCCGTTCTGATCATCTACAAGATCACCAGGGATAATGCGGAGGATAATACTTCGAGGCTGGATGCGGTTCAGACACAGGAATTCGTCAAGGCTCCATCGAGACTGGAAGTCATCCGTCCGGAATAGAATTCACGGCTGAATATATTTTGTGAATATTTGTCCCCCATCAACGGGGGATTTTTTCTCCCCCCTGGGGACGCAGGCTGCCAGCCTGCTTATTTAAATAAATCCCCATATCAGGACCGCGGACACCCTTGAGGCTGTTGAAAAAGCCGAAAAATAGGGACTGGCCTTTAGAAATGGAGAACGTC
>CBDVBS010000191.1:0-7386 GCA_965372275.1 uncultured bacterium
GCGCCCATTGTCGTGAGTATCCCGCCGAATATGAGGCAGAATACGATAATCGGAAGCATATCTCCCTCGGCCAGGGCGTTGATTATATTGGGGTTGACGAAAGACAGGGCGATATCTGTCCAACCTTTATCCAGCTTATCTACGACTTTTGCAGGTGTTTCAACTCCCTCGGTGGAGATGCCCACACCTGGTGCGATCAGGGATACCAGGATAATGCCTAAGCAGACCGATAGCGCAGTTGTCATCGCGTAATAACCTAAGGTGCGTCCGCCGACTCTTCCCACCTTCCGTATATCACCCATACGTGTGATACCCACGGTCACTGAAAGAACGACGAGAGGGACGACGATCATACGTAACGCTTGCAGAAAGAAATCCCCTAAGAATTTCACGGCGATCATCTTCTGCCCAAATATTGCTAAGGAAACCGCTGCTAAGACGATTGCAATTATTATTCCGATGAGAGTCAGGTTTGAATGTTGGCGTGTCATTTACTAATCAGCCTCCGAAGATAATTCAGGGTACGTTAGGGGGCTGAATCAGTCAAGTTGAGCGAAAGTATACAGAGAAATTCCTCTACGGTTATCCGAACCACGACCGTCAGGGAGGGGACATTCTGAAGACACTGATAAGCTCGCGGACTCGCTTTTCAGTGCCACCCGGAGCGTGAGGGGGGGACAATGCAGGTATTGATATTTGAACGAGAACGGTTATATTGTTATCTGAAGAGTCGGGGAGCCTTAGAATATGTCCTGTAGTGATCAAAATCCCAGCGAAGAGAAAGAACATGAATCTTATGTGGTTGCACAACCTGTCCCCAAGTCGGTTCGCATTGCTTCGTGGTTGATTATTCTACTTGGCTTGCTCATGTTTGCATACGGAATATTCATTACAATCCTTTCATTCCGTGCTGGAGAACCTGGTGGATGCTGCGTGTTGCCGTTTACCATCCTGGTAAGCTGGTATATCTACAATTGCGGTAAACGGATGCAGAGTGGTTATTATAGTTTCATCTATGGCTATTCCGCGATCGGGTTGGCGGTTTTCATTGCATCAATGCTCATATGTATCAAGGACGCATTAATTATTCCTGGTGCAATCTGGCTTGGCGTAATATTAATATTTTTCATTTTTCCGATTGTGGTGGCGTTTCTCAACCGTAAGCGATTGCGCTAACTGTTTGTTGTATTGATACTCCGGGTGTCACTGAAAAGCGAGTCTGCATAGACACTTGAGATACTACTGTCCTGATGGCACGGTCTGTGAGTCTTCGAGCTGACCGTGGTCTTAGTGCGTAATTCCTGAATAATCCACGGTCAGTCCTCGAAGACTCGGACAGACCGTGCCATCAAGAATGAATGATTTATGCAACGTTGGGGTGAAGAATGTCCACTCCCTCACGGTCGTGGTTCGGATACCAGAAACAATATCTGCAACACAATTCATTTAGATAAAAAAACGGGAGGACCTGCGTCCTCCCGTGATAATCCATATCAACCAGGAATTATATCCTCTTGTCAACCTCAACAACCGCATTCTTGACGGCCTCTAAGGACTTGTTGAGAAGTTCTTTCTCATCGTCGTTGAGTTTGAGATCGATGACTTTTTCGACTCCACCGGCGCCGATTACGACCGGCACTCCGAGGAAGTAACCCTTGATGCCAAACTCTCCCTCGCACAATGCAGCGCAGGGGAGCACCCTCTTCTTGTCCTTGAGGTATGCTTCCGCCATTTGGAGCGCCGCTGCGGCGGGGCTGAAGAACGCGCTTCCGTTTCCGAGAAGTTTAACGATCTCGGTGCCGGCTTCACGTGTCCTGTCGACAATGGCGTCGATCTTATCCTGCGGCAGCATCTCGGTTAACGGGCAGCCGCCGATACTTGAAAGACGGACAAGCGGTACCATGGTCGGGCCGTGACCGCCCATTACCGGGGCCACGATATCCTCGACGGAGTACCCGGTTTCCAGCGAAACGAACGCGCGGAAACGGGCCGAGTCGAGTACGCCCGCCATGCCGACGACGCGGTTTTTCGGGAACCCGGTGACTTTGTAGAAACCATAAACCATCGAGTCGAGCGGGTTGGTGAGGATGATGCAGAACGCATCGGGGCAATGTTTCTTGACGTTGGCTGCGACGTCGCCGATGATCTTTACATTGACATCGAGCAGGTCGTCGCGAGACATACCCGGCTTGCGGGGTACACCGGCGGTAACGATAACAACGTCGGAACCGGCAATGTCCGCATAGTTGCTGGTGCCGGTGACATAGGCGTCGTAACCGCCGAGTGGTGTTAACTCCTGGATGTCGAGAGCTTTGCCTTTCGTCATCCCTTCAGCATCAGGGATATCGAGAACAACGATGTCTCCCATTTCCTTCTGTGCGGCGATGAGTGCCAGGATCCCGCCGATCTGGCCTCCACCGATAAGTGCAATCTTTTTACGTCCCATAATGTTTCTTCCTTTTGAATAATATTTTCCCCCCGTGCGTAGAATCTATATGTAAGTCTGCTGTTGAATTTGGTGCGAATACAAAAAACCGACAAGCGTCTAAAAAGATCGAGTTTCTCTAAAGAAAGAAAATTATTTTTCTCCAAACTTTTTCCGTCCTTTGGATGAAAAATCCTCGTTCCTCCCGGAGTCTCCCTGCTTAAACAGAATTAATACTCTGAAACTGAAACCTCTACACCAGTTGGGTATTCTGACAAATGATTGTTGCTATGTCAACACAATAATAGAAGGAAAAATATTTTTTGGGAAAACACTCACATCTATAAATGCGAGCAAGTACGTACAGATAATATCAAGTATTAACTGATAGCCAAGGAGCAAAAATCACATGAAAATCTTTATGAATTATCCGGCAAGTGAAACTTTGCACAAAAATTTCAACTTCCTTGAGAGGTCCGGTTTCTCAATAAAATATAGATGTATGGACATTTCAGGCAGCCGCGGAGTACTGATTGCAATGCGCTTTAGAGGGAATCTCAATCATTAAAATCCTTGATGATAGTAACAGCTCCCGGAGCATGTACCTCATCGTTTTAACAAGAATATTTTCTCATTAATATTGACATATGTTGATTGAAAATGTTAAATATGTTTCCCTAAACTGGATAGGGATGCCAAGATGAGGTTTGGGAATCCTTCCCTCCAGTCGGGAGCAGGGATAATTCCTGGTGTAAGTGTTTACAATACTTTGCTTTGTGCCGTTTTGGGACAGAGATAGGAATTTGCGACTTTTTGCCAGTTACAATCTTTTACGCGCCGGCTTTAAATAAATCAGATAAAAATACTCGGCCCAAAACGGTCGAAACGAAAGGATGATCAAATGACACTGCAGAGTAAATTAGCGGAACAGATTCCCAAGCTAAGGGAAGATATCAAGGCTTTAATCGTTGAGCACGGTGATAAAGTTATCTCGGAGGTTACAATCAAGCAGGCTTACGGCGGAATGCGCGGAGTCAAGGGCTTGATCTGTGAAACCTCGCTCGTTGACGCGGACCAGGGACTCATCATCAGGGGCATCCCCGTTCTGGACCTCGTTGATAAGCTCCCCGAGGAGATTTTCTACCTCCTCGTGATCGGTGAATTGCCGGACGCAGCCGAGTTAAAAGCCCTCCAGGCTGACTTCAACAAGTATGCGGCACTTCCGGATTACGTGGTTGATGTCCTCAAGGCGATGCCGAAGGATTCGCATCCGATGGCGATGTTCGACACGGGTGTCCTTGTTATGGAGCGCGAGTCGATCTTCAGGAAGAAGTACACCGAGGGTATTCCCAAGACCGAATATTGGGGACCGATCCTCGAGGATTCCATCTCACTTCTCGCCAAGCTGCCGGGTCTCGCCGGCGCGGTTTACCAGATCCGTTATAAAGACGGAAACGTGATTGACTGGGACCCGAAACTCGACTGGGGCGCCAACTATGCCAAGATGCTTGGCTGTAAAGACCCCAACGGCGAATTCACCAAGTTGATGCAGCTTTACCTCGTGCTGCACAGCGACCACGAGGGCGGCAACGTGAGCGCATTCAGTTGCCACACCGTCGCTTCAGCGCTGTCCGATCCATACTATGCGGTCTCCGCTGGCCTCAACGGCCTTGCCGGTCCGCTTCACGGATTGGCGAACCAGGAATGCCTCAAGTTCGTAATGGGTATCAGCGATAAATTCGGAGGTGCTCCGAACAAGGAACAGCTCACCGAGTTTGCGTGGGATACTCTGAAATCAGGACAGGTCATCCCCGGTTACGGTCACGCTGTATTACGCAATACCGACCCGAGGTTCACCGCGTTCAAGGACTTCGGCAAGAAGTACATGCCGGATGATGCCATCTTCGCGACCGTTAACCTCATGTTCGAAACAATTCCAGGCATCCTCAAGGAGCATGGAAAGGCCGCCAGCCCATGGCCGAATGTCGATGCCGGTTCCGGCGCGCTGCTGTATCACTACGGCCTGAAGGAGTTCGAGTATTACACCGTTCTCTTCTCCGTGTCCCGTGCAATGGGTATGTGTTCGCAGTTCGTCATCAACCGAGCGGTTGGTACCGCCATCACCAGGCCTAAGAGCATCGGTATCAACTGGATCCAGAATTTCATCTCCAAGGCATAAGATGCCTTAGGGCGAAATCCGCGGCTTGAGAGGTTAGGTATAACCTTCTATAATATGCAAGCCAATTGAATTATCGCTGCCCCCGGTAGTAAGGACGACCGGGGGCGGTTTTACCCCCTTGTGAAGAGAGGGTAATATCTATTTCAGGCAGACATGAGGTGGAAAGTGAAGAGAAGCATAACCCAGAAGATAATCGAGGCTCACCTTGTCGAGGGTAAATGGGACCCGGGATCGCCGATCGCTATCCGTATAGACCAGACACTTACCCAGGATGCCACTGGTACGATGGCGTTCCTTCAATTTGAAGCACTTGGCATCGATAAAGTGAAGACCGAACTGTCGTTGAGCTACGTCGACCATAATACATTGCAGGACGGTTTTGAGAACGCTGACGATCACAAGTATCTCCAGACCACTGCGGCGAAGTTCGGCGTGATTTATTCCCGCGCGGGTAACGGTATCTGCCACCAGGTGCACCTTGAGCGTTTCGGTCTGCCGGGTAAGACACTTCTTGGCTCCGACAGCCATACTCCCACCGGTGGCGGCATCGGTATGATTTCGATCGGAGCCGGTGGCCTTGATGTGGCCCTCGCGATGGCGGGTCGGCCTTTCTACCTCACTTGTCCGAATGTCGTGAAGGTTAACCTTACGGGTGAATTGCCCGACTGGGTTGCCGCGAAAGATGTAATACTGAAGCTTCTGGAAATGCTCACAACGAAGGGGAATGTTGGCTCGGTCGTCGAGTACGGTGGTCCGGGAGTAGCATCTCTCAATGTGCCCGAGCGCGCGACGATCACGAATATGGGAGCTGAGCTTGGGGTGACCTGTTCGCTGTTCCCATCGGATGAAGGGACCAAGCGTTTCCTCGATGCACAGGGACGGGGCGATGGTTGGGTCGAACTCTTGGCTGATGAGGGAGCGGAGTACGTGAAGGTCATTGATATTGATCTGAGTACACTTGAGCCCAGGGTTGCACAGCCCCATAGTCCGGATAATATCGCCACGGTAGCAGATCTGGCAGGGATGAAAGTTGACCAGGTATGCGTCGGCTCCTGCACGAATTCGTCGTACACGGACCTGGTTACGGTCGCGAACATCGTTGATGGGCACCATGCTCATCCCAATACGAGTTTCGTGGTGTCCCCTGGTTCGCGCCAGGTTTACCAGATGATTTCCGTTGACGGCACACTCGCCAAGCTGCTTGCCGCCGGAGCGAGGATTGTTGAACCAGCCTGCGGATTCTGCATCGGGGTCGGCCAGGCGCCGAAAGATCATGCGATCAGCGTGCGGACCAATAACCGCAACTTCCTCGGGCGTTCCGGGACCGTGACAGCGGGGATATACCTGACCAGTCCCGAGACTGCCGCCGCGACCGCGATCAAGGGTGAATTGACCGACCCGCGCACGTTGGATATGAAATTCACGAGAGTCGATATGCCTTCGCAATTCAAGATCGACGATTCCCAGTTCATAATGCCTCCTGAGGACGGCAGTGATATCGAAATCTATCGCGGTCCGAATATCGGTGAACCACCGAAGAATATTGAATTGCCCGATGATTTAGTCGGTGAGATAGGTCTGAAGGTCGGGGATAAGATCACAACCGATCATATTATGCCCGCCGGGCCGCGGTTGAAATACCGCTCGAATACGGAGATGTATTCGACATTTGTCTTCGAGGGTGTTGATCCGTCATTCCATGAAAGGGCGCGGGATAACAAGGTCGCCGGCAAAGCTACATTCATCGTCGGTGGTGCCAGTTACGGCCAGGGTTCGTCACGGGAACACGCTGCTTTGTGCCCGATGCACTTAGGCGTGAAAGGCGTTATAGCGAAGAGCCTTGAGCGTATTCATACCGCGAACCTCATTAATTTTGGTATCATACCTCTTACTTTCAAAAATGATGCGGACTATGATAAAGTGGAAGCAGGAGATGCCGTTCGTATCGAGGGTGCGCGCGCGGCGCTCCAGGATGGTAAGCCCCTGGTTCTCAAGGATGAGACGAAGGGAATTGAAGTGCATCTGAAGTATGATCTTACTCTGCGGCAAAGGGAAATTATCCTTGCAGGCGGTTTGCTTAAGCTGTATGGTAAGAAATAATAAACCACTACTTGGAAGGTGGGATATCCTATGAAATGCCCAGATTGCGGATATGAGATTCACGCACCTGCTCGTTTCTGTCCCGAGTGCGGGTGTAAACAGAAGGAGCATGGAGCTGATCTGCACATCTTCAAGGCTTACGTAGCCGAACACAAGGGGGATATTGAAGAAGCGATCGAACATTATAAGTATGCCCTGAAGCATGATCCGACACGTCCTGAAGTGCATAAGCACCTCGGCAATGCCCTGTATCGCAAGGGTGATTTGAGCGAGGCGATCGATGAGCTGAGGTTAGCTGTCGAGAAGCTCCCCGATTATGCCACGGCGCATTTTGATCTCGGTCTTGCCTACTACCGGCATGGTTCCGTGGTAAAAGCCATCAAGTGTTTCGAGAAGACCCTCTCGATCAATCCTGAATTCGATATGGCCCTTTACTGGCTTGGAATCGCCAAGTACCACAAGGGCAAACTGACCGAATCCATCCAGGCCTATAAAACCCTGCTTGAGAATAACCCCGATTTTAATATCGCCTGGTATCACCTGGGCGTGATCTATGCCCGTTTAGGCAAAGCCGACGAAACGATCGAGGCATTCTCGAATGTTATTAAGTTCGAATCGGAGTGTGCGTTAGCGCATTACCATTTGGGCAACGCATACCATGCCCGTAACCAAATAAAGAAAG
>CBDVBS010000192.1:0-7372 GCA_965372275.1 uncultured bacterium
AGTGGACACTCTGAGCACGGGTAAGCTCGAAGACTCGCTTATCCGTGGCACCAGGATAAGACACTGACATGCTCGAAGACTCGCAAGTCAGTGCCACCCGGATAAGAGCACCGCTGTCCGCGAAGACGCGGATAGCGGTGGCACACGGATGGAGTAGCGGTGGCACGGAGCAGATGGCGGAAGTCGTGAGGATACCGGCATTCCAATTGGAGCAGGATTTACATATTAAAACGGAATTCGTGGGTGACCACCGTTTAACACGTGCTATAATTTCAAATTAATCCTTATTAAGAGCCGAGAGGGGCTATGTTCAGGTTCTCGTATGCGGCAAAAGTTGGACTGATCTTCTTAGTTGCCATATTCCTTTTCTTCACGGTGCTCAGGACCTTAGGCTATGACCTGTGGCGGCCAAAGGCAAAGGGCTACTATATCACCGCCGTATTTGAAACCACGAAGGGATTGCAGAAAGGCTACGAGGTCCAGTACAACGGTTACTGGCTCGGCGAGGTTTTTGATATCAAGCCGCATTCGTTCGGGGATGTTGCGGTCATTCTGTTGATATACAATGACAGGTCCATCATCCATGAAAATGCATCCTTCACTATCGCCCAGCAGTCGATATTCGGAGCCAATCTTGTTTATATAGGCGAAAGCAAGGGCGGTGCCCTGATTGCCCGGGGCAACGAGAACGGCAACACCTATACGCTCCAAATGCCCCGTGGCCAGACAATCCTGCATTCAAACGTGTACTACCATGGTGAAACCATCGGGACCGTTGTTGATATCATTAACAGCCCCGACGAAAAATTCACCGATATTGTGACGATCGAGCTTGAAGAAGATGTTGATGTTAATCTGAACTCGGAGCAGAGCTTCGTCGCATCACGCCTGAGGGAAAAACGTATGCCCCTCACGAGCGGCGTTTATACAATGGAGGAAGTTGTCACCGGCAGGATCGATGTCTTTGACCGTTTGAATGATGGCGCTATCGTCGAGGGGCACAGGGAACCGGGTCCCGAGGACCTGGTCGTAAGCGCGAATGAACTCGTGGAGTCGGTGGGCGGGGCGATCGGGAATGTTTCTGATAGTCTCGCGCAATTGGTAGCGAGTGTTGATGGTGTGCTTTCGGCTTTGTCCGGTGAGCTGGCCGGGGAGGGTGAAGGCACTATCAAGTCGGAGCTCGTGATAGCCATACAGGAACTCCAGTCTGGTCTCGAAAATATTCAAACACTCACCACGAGCCTGAATGATATCCTTGACGATGCCCAGCCGCGTATAGATGGTATATTCGAGAATGTTGAAGATGTAACGCGGAATATCGAAGCCGCAACAACTGAGATAACCGATTTCCTGACCGACCCCGAGGTTTCGGAGTCGATCAAGGCATCCATTACCAACCTGGAGATGGCGACCGATAGTGTATTGAAGACGATAGAAGAAATCGAAAGCCTCATCTCCGACGAAGAAATGCAGGATGACATCAGGGTGGTGCTCAGCGGGGCGAGAGAGACTATCGAGAAGGCAAGTGAAACCCTTGATACCGCGAAGGGAGCATTCGACACTTTCTCCGACACCGATTTCGGCGGAGAATTCAGGGTACGCTATCTACCCGACCCGGACCGATTCGCGAGTGACCTTCAGTTCTATTTAGACCCCGGCGGCGGAAACCCGTTCTACTACGAGGTATGGATCGAAGACATCGGTGAGACGGATGATCTGAGCTTCCAGTTAGGCTACCCGTTCAAAGACGGCTGGCGGGGCAGGATCGGGGTCAAGCGGGGGCATATCGGCGCGGGGTTCGATTATGATTCAGGATTATTCAAGATAAAGGGCGATATCTACGACCCAAACGATCTGCATCTCGACCTGTACGGGAGCTGGGCGATATCCGACGATATAAGCTTCGTGCTGGGATTCGAGGATATCTCCGAAGAGGACTTATTCCTCGTGGGTATTGCTACCGAGTTCTGATATGACCGCGGAACGAAGAGATAATAAGCCGCGGGGAAAACCCAAGCTTCATCGCCCCTTACGTTGGGGCATATTTTTGCTGTTGATCGTCCTCACCGTAGTAAACATCTATTTCCATTTCCGGCGAACGATTCTAAAGAGGGCTCTGCCGTATGTAACAACCCAGATCAAAAAATACAGCGACGAGGAAATGGGAGCGGATATCAAATGGGATTCCGCCGTTATTGACGCATGGGGAAGGATCGTATTCGAGGGAATCGAATTCACTACCAGGGGTGATACCGAGCCGTTGGTATCCGCCGACACGATTATCCTGAGTGTCGATGAGAAGAACATACTCTCGCGACGGGCCGACCCGCTGGGGCTCGTACGGATGATAATCATCGACGGGATGCGCTTGCGGATCGCACGTGACGCCGACGGTAAACTCAACCTGTCATCCCTGTTCAAGCCGGGCGATGAGCCGTTCGAGCCGGAGAAATTCATGTTCCGCCCGCGTATAAAATTGAGTAATTGTTCCGTGGAATATCTCGATCCCGGACTATTCAAATCAAATAACGGCAGGCTGGATGCCACCGATATTCGGGGCGGTATCGACCTGAGGATTTTTAGCGACATACAACTCGCGCTGCTTTTCGATATCCCCGGGATATCAACGAGAACCGTCACTCTCAAGGGACGTTCCAATCTGCTTAAGGATAAACTTGAAGCGTCGTTAGCATGCGAAGCGGGGATCGATGAACTTATCACCCTCTTCGGTGTGGAGACTGAAGGCGCGGAGATAGACGGCAAGTTAGCAATCGGTCTTCATTCCCGTGGATCGATCGTTGAGAATCCCTTAAGCCTGCTGCCGGAAGGTGAGGCGACAATCTCTGAAGGCAGCTTCAGCTATCCCGGATTCGATGAGGACTTCCATGAAATCCAGGGGACATTGTACCTCAACATTGGGGATATGGTGTCTGATGCATCGGCTACCGTACACGCCGACGGCGTGGGTTTCGAATACGGGGATTCAGCCATCGGCACCGCGAATATCCGCGCGGGCTGGGCGGGGGAATTTGCATACGCGGTCGAACTTGATATATCGGGGTTTGATCTGGGAAGCGTGAGGTCATTGCTACCCGATGTGGTTTACAGGCAGTACGGTTTGCGGGGGACGGCGGATGCGTCATTGAAGTTGCTCGGTGATGATAACGGCCTGTCGCTGATCACCCGGTTGATTCCGGCACCTCAGATTGGTGTTCTCGGTATGAGTTTCAACAGCGGCGTTGGGAAGTTGTCATACCACGATAATAGGCTGCTGTTCGAGAAGGTCTCGCTTTCATCGACAACGGGCAGGTCGATCGACCTCAACGGCTTCATGGATTTTCGCGGGGAATCGGAATACAGGCTTGCAGGCAGTTTCAATGAGATTCCCTTCTCGACGGTTTCAACCTTTTATAAAGCCGCGAAGGATTGGCCTGTTGCAGGTGAAATCAGCGGAGCACTTTCTTATGTCCCTTACGGAGGAAAACATAAACTCGATCTGCGAATACATGCAGATAAACTTGAAACTAAATGGGGCGATGTGGGCGCCACGGTAGGGGCGATAACGGTCTCGCCCGGCGGTTGGACAGTCGATGGATTAGCCTCGGAAGCATTCGGCGGATGGATATCCGCAATGTCGGACGACGAAGGCAGGATGCGTTTCGCGTTGTCGGGAATCCAGGGGGATCTCATTGCTGATGCCGCCGGACTCGAAGGCATCTTCGGTATGGGTGAATTGAACGCGCAGGGGGTTGCCCTGTTCGATCCCGCGAAAACGGAATTCGAGATCGACTTAGCGGCAACCGATCTCACCTGGCGCGGCCTTAATCTCCACAGCCTGAGCGGAGGCATCGACTGGGGCGGGGACGGGCTTACCCTGCGTGATTTCAAGGCGTCCGGCGATGATGGAGAATTCATCGAATTCAACGGGCATATCCCGTCGAACGGGGTCGGGGATGTCAACATTGTCGCGGACATAAGAGATTTTGATATCGGATCACTCATGGAGGATTACGACGAACAACCGTTCAGCCGTACCGACATACATCTTGCACTATCGGGTCCATCGGACAACCTGTCGTTGGAAGCGTCGATAAAAGAACGGGATATAAATCTGCTCGGTAACTTAGTTTACACATGCGATCCCGAATATGACCGTACTGCCGTCATGGTTCCAGGTGATGACAGCAGTCCCGGTATCGGCGAGATCAAGGCCGTGGGCAAGCTCAGACTTGGAGCGAAAACGGATGACGGTAATCCCCTGCAATGTTTGACCAGCATGGAATTCTCCGATATCTCGATATCGGGCGCGGTCAGCTTCGGACCCTACCCGACAGGATCGCCGAAGCCGATGGAATACCGGCATGTACTTGCCGGCGTGGTACCCGGGGGTTCGAAGAAATCCGCAAATGGCGGCCTGAAGATTTCCGGGGTGGTCGGCATTGATGGCCTGTTCAACGGCACCATTGATGAACTGGTGGGTGATATATCCCTCAGTTCGCCGTCCCTGAAATTCGGCCTGCAGGAGATAAAGGATTTCCGGATGAAGTTGAAGGCGGGAGGGCCGGCATCGTATGCCCTTGACGGCGAATGGCGATACGGTTCCGGCGGCAAGATGCTTCTCAGCGGTCCCGCCGGGTGGGATTCGGAGCAGAAGACATTCGTTGTCGATCTGGGCCTCGATGTCGAAGCGGCACCGATTGATGAAGTGCTTGCACTCGCGGGGCTTGATATAGCCGACTTAGCGGAAGGAATGTTCGACGGAGAGGGCCGGATATTCGGATCTCTCGGCGACATCGAATTGACCGACTTCAAGATGGACGCCAGGGAAGGGTCGAGGCTTCTGGGAATGTCGCTTCAGGAAGGGCACATGGAATTCGGCCTCGCTGGTGGAATTCTCAACTTAGCCGATTTCAGGATATTGAGCCACGAGCGTACTACCGGTGACAGATGCACCGTCGGCGGCAGCGGAGCGCTCTATCTCGAGGAATCCTCCCTGCTCCCGCAGGCTCAACTCTCGGCGAATATCACGGGCTACAGGCTTGAAGACCTGCAGTCGGTTTTCAGTGTTGATTTCCCGTTGACGGGCAAGCTTGATGCGGATATCAGCATCGAACAGGGGGACCAGACGACGATTGTGTATGAAATGCATCTCAGCGATCTTTCGTACAAAGGAAAACCACTGCCCGCGCTCAACGCGAAGTTCTCCTTCGATCCGATTGAAGGCCGCATGTATCTTACGAAGCTAAGTATTGAAGATGGGCTCGGAGGCTGGCTTGAAATTAAGGGTTATGTCACCTTAGGAATATTCAGCGCCCTGTTCAACGAGGATATGCGCGGCGATCTGAGATACCAGCGAATCAACCTGGATATTACGGGTGAAGATTTCGACCTCGGATTCCTCGCGAGCGGTTTACCCGAAGGGGCGACTTTCGACGGGAAGCTCGAATCTGTGAATCTGCATCTCGAAGGTAAGCCGACACTGCCGTCGATTGACGGAACCCTCAAGCCCGTGATCGGACCGATAATCTTCGGCGATTTTGTATTGGCCGATGAAATCACCACCCGTTCGACCGAGGGCCTTCGCTGGGAAGACGGCATACTGCTGAACGATGGTGACCTCTATATCAAGCGCGGTGACGCGGTTGCGAATTTCGTCGGCGATATCGACCTGAGGCCGTTGAGTCCATTTACCATGTATGAAAAGCGTTACAAACCACCGGATGATAACCGGTTGGATATCGTGATGGCCACGGATGAGCCGTTGGTGCTCGAAGGCGCCGGGTTCAATTTCGATGTAGTGCCACATGATTTCCGCATCGGTATCACACAAGGCGGGCTTGATATCAGGGGGCGGCTCAATATTCTCGCGGGCACTCTCGATGCGTTCCAGATTAAACTCGGCGAAGGCGGGAAGGCACAGGTGCCGGTGAATTACAATATAACCGTTGCTCTCAGCCAGGGATGCCGTCTCCGGGCGGGGGGACTTCTTGAAGCGGTGCTGCAGTCGGGAAATGTGAATCTGTCGGGTTCGCCTCTTGCGCCGCGTCTCAGCGGACGGGCATTGATTGCATCGGGGAAACTGAATATCCTCTCTCACACATTCAATCTGCAACCTGGCGCGACAGTAAGCTTCACCCCGCTGTTCGGCGCGAATCCATATCTCAAAGCGGAAGCCGAAGCTGTCATCACGCAGCATCCGAAAGCACAGACCGGCGCGGAACCGCTTATCATCAACGCATCGGTGGAATCGTTCCTGCTTGACATCCAGGAGGACGAAGGTGGGATCAAGCTCACATCAAATTATCCCGCATACTCACGCAACGAGCTGGTGGCGATTATCAGTTACGGCGAGATATTTCAGACCTTCGAAGAGGAAGGGATATCGAGGGCGTTCACATCCGGACTGTATCAATATCCGGCCGGGCTGATATCACGCTACGTGCGCGACCTGGCGGATTTCCACCGGTTTGAATTTACTCTTTATCCCGATGAGCGATTCCAGATCGACCTTGAGAAGGAGTTGTTCCTTGACGATCTGTTCCTGACATACAACCAGACATTCGGCGAGGGAACCAACTATGTACTCGGTTCCAAGTATCGTTTCAGGTCCCGTTCATACGCCGGTTTCCGTTATGAGAACCTCGATTCCCAGGACAGGCAGGACTGGTTCTTCTTCCTCGAATACCTCATGCCGATCAAGTGATTCGAAACTCCAACCACAAAACATATTCTATGAATGGAATTAATTTCCCACTGTGTGCCACCGCTACTGACCATCTTCGGGCATAGCGGTGTCTTACTAAGAGCGCGCATCATCGGTCGCATAGCGACCTGTAGATACGCGCTACCCGTTCAGGAGATTCTCTAACACCCCCAATGCTTCGAATTCAGCTATTCTCTTTCCGGGTGGCACCCTTCTGTCTTCAGAAGGGTGGTTGTAGATATGTTGGTTCATTGATGAAGACCACCCTTTTGTCGAGGACTCCAAAAGTGTGCCACACGGAGTTTCACATTTCTAACATTTACCACTTCCCCCCCCTCCCCATTGACATACCTCGATATACGTGGTATATACCTCGTATATGGAGGTATCACATGGTAGATAAGGAATTACTCAAGGGCTCGACCCCTATGCTTGTCCTCGCGGTGCTCGCTGAAGAACCAAGCTACGGTTACAAAATAGCCAAACGCATCGAGGAGCGCAGCGAGGGCATCCTCGAAGGGAAGGAAGGCACCCTCTATCCGCTTCTGCATCAGCTCGAAGCGAAGAAATTGCTGAAGTCCTTCAAAGAGGAAGTCGCCGGACGTACGCGTAAATACTACCGGATAACAAGAAGTGGCAGGGGAGAGTTGGCGAAGATGCTCAGTAAAT
>CBDVBS010000193.1:0-7335 GCA_965372275.1 uncultured bacterium
TTATGCTCTCACCCACGAGGGGAAGATGCTTAGATTCGATCATTCCAATGCCTACACGGGGGAGCAGCTTTTCGACCTTGATGGGGACCTTGGATATCCCGAGGCGAAGGAACTCGATTTCCTTTTAGCGGAGGGGATAAACGCCTTCTTCATTTACACGGGCTATGGCAATGGCCTGAGGGCGATTTACAAGGTCTCATACAACGGAAGTATTATAACAAGCGAGACAGACATCTGGGACGGCATTATCACCAAGTGCGGGCACATCACCGGCGGGATCGGTGACGATGGCGACTGCAGGCTGGTCGTGCTTGACGGCCATCTTCATTACGAATGGGGTACTATTCGTTATGATTATACTCTCAATCAGAAGGCATCTTCTTACTTCGATTTCCCAACGATGGCGCATCCGGGAAATACAATGCACTTCAAGGACGATGGAACAATTCTATTCAATACCGACGCCTGGGTGGTCCAGACTCTTATTGTCACCTTCGATACACCAAGCGATTGGTAAGACAATTCCGAAAGGATTCTGTGTAAACATTTTGGAGGTGTTTCAATGAGAATAAATGCACTTGCATCATTGATTATCCTGTTTGCTATAGCCGCGACGGTAGGATGCTCCATGGGTCATGCGCCTACTACACCGGCAGTTAATGAGGGCGCGGTTGAATTATCCTCAAACACGCATAACATATGGGGAATGTACGCATTTATCTGTGACCCCACCGAGGGAACATTGGAAGTCGTTCCGATGCGGGTAGCTTCATTGCACCTGAACACTCTTCCGTTCCTCGAGGACCCACCGAATATATATATCAGCATAGAGTCCTTGGAATTCGTGGGTGACATCCTTGAGGCGGATATCGGCCTGACCCATCCATTTTTCGGATTAACGCAATTCACCGGGTTCGATGTGTGCGGGATTATATTCAGTCACGGGTCGGTATCAGGTTTCAACGACCCCGATTTGGTGATGGCTGGTGAAGGTGACACACGATTATTGAATCCGGACGGTTACAGTCGCTGGTGGAATCCTGCCGAATTCCCGCATGGTGATACGGTATTCAATTATGTCGAGGGTTTAATGGGAACGCCATCCGGAACCGCCGATTACAACACCACAATCAACGGTTACAAGTATTTCGCCGACGACCTTGGGCCGGATGACCCGTTGACGGTTCTTGATCTTTCAAAACGCGGTATGTTAAGCGCCGGTGCAAAGAATATCAGGCATTACTCCATCGATCTCTCAGGAGGCTTCATATTTAACTATGCCGTCGATGCCTGCTGGGAACAGCCATCGGGCGACATTCCATGGGAGATACCTGGTGATTTCGGGCCTGATGCCAATCGCCCGGAAGCAAGGATGATATCAGTTACGGAGTCGATAAATACACTTTATTATGAAGGACCTGTGGGTGCCGCCGGTGGTGATTTGGAGCTTCTTATTGATGTTTATGATTGGTTCGATGCAGAACTGAACCAGGTTTGTGTCGAGTCTTTATCCGGTCTGCCATATACGACTTCCGCGACTCCCGTAGGTGGCGGGGAAGGATACAGCACCTATTCAATTGACCTGACCGGAAATGACTTAAATGAAAACGGTGACATCGACCTGCTCATTACGGTCCAATGCGAGAAATCCGGCTATGGCGGTTTGCTCCCTGGGAAACCGGTGTGCTCTTACTTCATGCAATCCACGTATGTCTCCTCGCAGGGTCCGGGAGACGGATGGGAGTTGATCTTCCCCGATCCGCCGGTGCAATTGAGTGATTCGGCCTGGTATGACTGCAACAACCTGGCCCCGGGAATTATCATCGACGGCGCGGGTAATATCGCGGTCGCCTGGGGACAGATGGCGACCAGCGCCGCTGAGCAGGAGGTGCGCCCCGTGGATCGAATGAGCCCCGATTCCGGTGAGAACTGGAACCCGATGGATTCATTCGAGGTAACTTGTTATGACAGGGATGGGTACCTGACCGGCACAAAGATGGCCCTTGACGGCAACGGCGACGCGTATGCCCTGAATTTCTGGGTCGACGAGGAAGGCACATTCCCAACATTCTGGTGTAATTACCTTATCCGCTGCCCATTCAATTCGGACGATGACTGGGGCTGGCAGACGTCGATGAGCATCCATGGCGTGGACCTGGTTTTTTCGGAGGATCACTACCCGATCTGTTTCGAGGACTACGATCTACTCCCCGGATATGACGGCATCCAGGCGGTCAAGGGACTTTATCAGAATTCACCGATGGGTTTGGCGTCCGGTCAATGGGACGAACATTCATGGTGGGTAATCGGGCAGTATTACCAGGCTGCGCCGGAGCCTGCCAGAATAAGCACCGGCCCTTCGGTACAGCGCAATTCATCCGGTATTATCTGGTTGGCTTACATGAATGATTTGGATTCCGACGAAATTCACATGGTATATAACACGGATAATACTATCGAAAATTGGTCACCGCCGCTCTCGGTGGTTCAGGCATCCCCGCCCGATCTGGGCTGTTATGACCCGACACTCTGGCTGGACCCGGACGGTGGAATGCATTTAGGCTATATAGTCAAGACAGATGGTTCACCGGCTACATACACGTTAAAGTGTATGAACGCCCCAAGCGGTGAACCAGGCGACCTCGGTTCTGAAGAGGAAGCATTCATGGATACATCCATTATGAGCCACCCAACGTTGCAGTGCGCTGATTTGCCCATCGGACGAGTAAAGACAGCCCTGACCCTGGTGGACACTGTCGTCAATGTCGTGTGGCGCGATCCTGTAACCGAGGATTGGTCCCCTCCCATTCAGGTGGATGTCATTTCCGAGGCGGGTAACCCGTCGATGTGGATCGAACAGGATGATCTCTACGTACATGTCGTCTGGGACGAGCCGGACGCCCAGGGGCATGGGCAGATCTGGTATCGTCGAGGACAGTTTGTAGAACAGTAGATTTTGTCAAATAAACCTGTGAACGCCGTAAGGACGATTCATTGGGATTGCTGTGAAAAAGAATTGAACTCAGCGAGGTGTATTCATGAGCATGATTAGAATTCCCCTGGTAGTTTTAATCCTGCTTCTCGTTTTCTCCCTTGGATGTTCCCGCGGTGGTTCACCGGCCGCTCCGGAGACGAATGGGATGGAAAAAGGGGCGTTGGACAGTTCGCACTATACATGGGGTGTGTTTACTTTCATTTGCGATCCGGTTTCTTCATCGATTGATATAGTCACGATGAGGGAAGCGACATTGCATCTGAATGCCCTGCCTTTTCTTGAACCGCCCCCGCTGGGGCTGCTCACAATCGAATCGTTGGAATTCAACGGCAACATTGCCGACGTGGATATCGGCCTGACGCATCCATTCTTAGGATTAACGGAATTCACCGGGTTCGATGTGTGCGGGATCATGTTCAGTCATGGCTCCGTGGATGGTTTCCATGACCCCGAACTTGCTATTGCCGGTGAGGGAGATACTCGCCTTCTGAACGCGGATGGCTATAGTCGCTGGTGGAATCCAGCGGAATTCCCCCATGGCGATACGATATTTACTTATGTTGAAGGCTTGCTCGGGACGCCTTCGGGCCCTGCTGATTTCAACACAACATTAAATGGTTACAAGTATTTCACTGATGGTTTATCGAAAGATGATCCGCTTGAGTTGATCGACCCCACATCAAGAGGTGTATTCAGTGCGGGACAGAAAAGAGTAAGACATTATTCCATCGATCTGTCGGGCGGATTGATCTTCAATTACGCGATTGATGCGTGTTGGGAATCCCCGGCAGGAAACCCGCCCTGGACTGCCCCGGATGATTTCGGCCCCAATGCCAATCGTCCCGAGGCATGGCGTATTTCCGTGACGGAAGTGGAGAATACTCTTTACTATGAAGAGTCAACCGGTGATGCCGGCGGTGACCTGCAATTGCTTATCGATGTGTATGACTGGTTCAATGCATCCGACAACCAGGTATCGGTTGAATCACTGTCGGGTTTGCCATATACGACATCAGCGGTCGCTGTTGACGGAGGTATCGGTTTCAGCACCTATCAACTGGATTTATCCGGCGATTCAATTATAGAAAGTGGTTCTGTTGATCTGCTGATTACCGTGGAGAGTGAAGTAACCGGGTATGGCGGGCTCCTTCCGGGCAAACCGGTATGTGTCTATTTTATTCATTCAGTCGAAGTTGAGGGCGTCGAACCGATTGAACCGTCGTTAACACTTACTATCCCGAACGGTGGAGAAGTGTGGGGGATCGGAATGCAATATGACATAACATGGTCGTCCATAGGGGAAATAACGGATGTGAAACTCGAATATTCCAAGGACGAGTTCATCGGGGATATCAACGAGATTGTTTCGTCAACCGGAAATGACGGTATTTTTGAATGGACAGTCCCGGACGATCCATCCACCACTGTGAAGGTTCGGGTCTCGGAGGTTGGGGATCCATCGGTTTTTGATATTTCTGATGATGTCTTTACGATATCGGATCAATGGAGCCTGGTCTTTCCCGATCCACCTGTCCAAATCAGTGATTCGACATGGCAGGACAGCAACAACAGGGGGCCGAGTGTAATCGAGAACGGCTCGGGAGATATTGTGGTAGCGTGGAGCAAGATACCGGCAAGTATGTTGGGTGGACGCCCCGTGGACCGGATAAGCCATAACCAGGGAGTAAGCTGGGATCCTCTTGATTCATACCCGGTGCTTTATTACGCGGGCCAGGACGGTTATATGACCGGGTCCAAGATGGCCCTTGACGGAATTGGTGATGCATACGCGCTGAATATGTGGGTAGATAATGACTATGATGCATTCTGGTGGAACTATCTTATAAGATGCCCGATCCAGGACGATGATGACTGGGGATGGCAGATGAGTTCAAGTTTCCGCGGCGTTGAGTTGATATTTACCACCGACGGATATGCGGTTTGCTTCGAGGATTGGGATGTATGGTTCGGTGAGCAGGAAATATGGGTTAACAAGGGACAGTACCAGAACTCGCCCTTGGGAATGATCTCAGGCAACCCGAATAATTCGTGGTATCACCAGTCTTATTTCCAGGTTGCCGAATATCCGGCACTTATCAGCACGGGGCCCTCGGTTGTTCGTGATACTTCGGGGAGTATCTGGCTTGCCTATCAGAACGGTACCGATCCTGATGAAATCCGCATTGTAAACAACAGTAACGGTAACGGCACAAGCTGGAATTACTACTCGCCCCTGACCGTTGCCGAAGCGACCTCTCCTGATCTGCAATGTCTGGACCCGACATTGTGGTTGGATTCGAACGGTGATATGTATCTTGGATATATTATGTGCACTACCGGTTCGCCGAACACATATTCGTTCAAGTATATGCTCTCGACAACCGGTGACCCGGATGACTTCGGTACCGGGGAAACCGCGATGAGTGGAATGACCGAAATGGAATATCCCACCATCCAGGTGGCGGAACTTCCGATTGGAATGGCTACGACCATCATCTCGAAGACCGAGGATGGCATCTTCTGCGCCTGGAGAAGCCCGGAGTCGAGCACTTGGAGTGAACCGATACAAGTGGATTCAAATGACATCGGGACTGAGCCTTCGATGTGGATATCCCAGGATGAATTATATGTACACTGTGTCTGGGCTGAGCAGGATACCTATGGCAAATATCAGATTTGGTACAGGCGAGGGGAGTTCACGGGGCAGTAGGCATCGACATCAATTGTTTGTAAAGGATCGGGCACTCCGGTCCTTTTTTGCATCGTAGCCCGGCAATCCTTTGCCGGGATCTTCTATGGCAGGTTCCAAAGTCTGGTGCCACGGACAACCAACGTGTGCCACGGGCAAGCGAGTCTTCGAGCTTGCCCGTGCTCTTTCATGATGTATGCTAAACACGGGCAACCTCGCTTTGATTTCACTTACGCTCAATCAAATCCCCGGTTGTCCGTGGCACCAGCCAAGTAGCACGGCTTCAGCATAGTTGAGATTCCTTGGAATTGGTTTCCGGCCTACATTCTTATAGCTTATATGAATATTGCATTAAACGCCCCACGACCACCCACCGGCTTCATCAATTGAATTACCTGTGAAATGCCAGACATCAAAACTCTCAGCTTCCCAGTATCGCCCGTACGTAATAATTTCATATACTCGGTCACCATCAAGGTCAATTATTCCTATTAAAGCATACTGGGCAGGGGCTGGCATCATCCCACCATAGGATGCTACTTCGCTAATGTCTGGAATATCCTCAGCTTCCATTATGTCTTCACAAATTGAGATTGTCTGAACAACATCCTTCTCGTTTATAAACCTCAGTAGTAACACTGAGTAGAATGGTTCATTAATCTGTGACGGGTATATCCGTTTAAGTGTGTTACGCCAATCAGGATTATCTGCAATAATCGAATCGCTTTCAAAACCGTAGATGACTTCTTCAACACCATCGCTGTTTAAATCCACCCTATAGATGCATTTGATGTTCTCTGGGGAAACTTCGAAATCATTTCGTCCCAAGACATTATCCAGATACTCTTGCCCTAATTCGGAATAAGTTTCTCGATTGAGCTTAGGTTCAACCGTGAGGATTCGATCCGAGTCTCCCGTCCACCAAAGGATATGCCTGGGGTAATCTTTCTGAATGGAAAACTTGTCAATCGAGTTAAAATATATTCCTTGGGATGGCCAGCCGCATTCAACATAATACACATCGGTATCCCGATCGCCAAGATAGAAATCGCTACCAAAATATTCGGTTAATGAGAAACAACAAATCTGCCTGCCACCCTGTAATTCCCATAGGTGGCCCCATTCCGGGACGATCTGGTCGTTTATCACATAGGTTATCAAGCAACCTGAACCTTCTGGGGGTTCACCGTAGCCCAGGTAGAATTTCTCAGTGGTGGATTTTGCGTTAGCAAATCCGTTAAAAGAAATTAGAATAATCAGAAGAAGGAAAATTCTCATTCGCATATTCATTTACCCCACAAGAGTAGTACTCTAACGGTAATTATAAACCTGATTTTGTTTGAAGGCTACTACCTTTGTTAAAACAGTACTCATTACTCGAGTAACGTAGCCGGGGATTTTCCATGACGGGTTCCAAAGATGTGTGCCACGCCCACGGCCGTCTTCGGTCTTGGGCGTGATATTAACACTAACAGGGCACGCCCATCCTCGAAGACTCGGACTGGGCGTGGCACCCGGATGGGGATTCCTCAGCTTACCCGGATGATGATTTCTAAGGTTGAAGGATCGGCCCTGTGTGCGTCATCCGGTCCTTTTTTAGAGACTCTAACATAATGAGAATACCCTACGGTTATCGGTGTTTTGGGAATTT
>CBDVBS010000194.1:0-7325 GCA_965372275.1 uncultured bacterium
CCGGACCACGTATCACCCGTGGCCACTCTGACTTGGTCTCGACGACCGCGCCGATTGATAGCTGCGCGGGTTCGCCGAACCCGTTTATGCCGGTCTCGGAGAATAGATGGAAAACATTTTAATTAACGCCGATGTTGTCCTTGAAGACGATATCGATGAAACCGTCATCGTTGATGAAGATATCCGGCCTTACCGTAGGTGTACTGATATCGTTGGTAAGGTTCTTTAGCAGGAATGCATCCCCGCCGTCAATAGAGTATTTACAGTAAATGTCATACGAGGATGATGTTGCGTGATGGTAAACCGCGTACGGGTTGCCCGCAGGGTCAACCGCAAGGCGAACGGCGTAATCCCATCCGCCTGAACCCGGGGTCAGGTTCACCATGGGTTCGAATGAAGCTCCATCGGTTTCTGATTTGCAGTAATAAACATCGAATCCGATAAGGTAAGGTCCACTGACAACCCACTTCTCCCATACAACATGAATGGTGCCGTTGTTTCCAACCTCGATACAGGGTGGGGGCCACTCGTTGTAATACGGATTATTCGCAATCTTCAGATCGGAACTCCAATTGTCACCGCCATCGACCGATTGCTTGTAGTAGAAGCCTTCGCCCGTGGTCCTGTCATCGAACCATGCAACATGAACTGTATCGTCCGGCCCGATGGCGATATCGGGGACCCTGCTGTCGCCGTACGCATTGGTAAGGCGCACCGCGTCATCCCAGGTTGTGCCGTTCGTTGCCGAGCGCAGATACATGATCTCACGGTTACTTGAGCCGAATTCGGTAGTGTAATAGACAACGTGAATTACATCGCTCGAATCTATGGCTATCGACGGGTAGAACTCGTTTGAACTTTCGGTCGTCAGGGGTTTGTCGGGGTTAAATATCGTACCGTGTGATGTGGATTTCTTGAGATAAATATTGAAATTACCCCCCCTGTCATCGTCAATGACGATGAAAATATCACCCTCGGAATTGGTGGCACCCTCGGGACGCCATGAATGATCCGAATCACCCAAGGTTATCTGCTTGTCCGTTTCCCACGTGGAGCAGACGATAAACTCGCCGCTCAGCACCGGAAGGCATTCGGGGTCAACCGCGTCGGGTACTCTGCACATGATGTTCGATTCATTCATTATGCCGACCTGGAGAGTTGAGCCGGATACGGCATCGATATCAAGGTCGATGACAACGAAGAAGGAATTCGTTTTCTCGTTCGTGGCGGGTAAATAGATATCCCGGAAATAGACCTGGCTTTCGCCGTTGAATGTGGCCGGGTCGTGCGGCGCGGTGATCGGGCCGTTCGGATGTCCCGAGAAGGGATCCATCAGGTCGTCCCAGTGACCTACGTAGCCCTGGTTGTAATAACCTTCCGTGGCTAATTGCAGATCGTTGCCGTCCGCATCGAACACGCCGTCACCATCGGTGTCGTGATACAGCCTGACTTCGGAAATCGCTTCAGTAGCAACCGTCCCGAACTTGTAGAGGGTAAGCTCGTCGATGGTTCCATAGTTAACATCGCCTGAAACATCCACGCGAATCAGTGCCTGGTTGTCTATCCCCTTGAATATCCTGTTTCCTTCCGGCATATCCTCCGGTTCGAGCCAGAGAGAATCGAACGAATATTCATCTTTGTAAATAACCCATTCACCTTCGGTCTCGTGCGGGCCCGTGTGCTCCGCATCGTCGAAGTCAAGTGTGTAGCTGACTTCGTGCCCGTCCGGGCAGTCATAGTCAATCGAGATGAGAAACATCTCGTTTGATTTCTTGAATGAGGTTTTAGGGATGTCAGGGAAATCGATTTCGCCCTTGATTACGTGCACGTATGGGTCGTCAATTTCGAGCAGCCCGATCGGGTCGTCCCCGTCCTTGATCCCCGAGTTCCTCACTGTCAGCCTTACCTCAATGGTCTCTCCGGGATTGAAGAAACCGTCGTTGTTACCGTCGGTCAGCCCCTCGAAATCGTCGTCGTATTCGATCCCGATAACCGTGTATTCAGGCCTGAGAGGTTGTGAGAGTGCCCTGTAGATGTTGATACGTCCTGTGCCGAGCATCCCGACGTAACCTGGGTTTTTATCATAGATATAATCGGCCGTGAAAACCATCTGGTCAACGACTTCCTGGGTGGTGTACGCTGGGAAGTAGCCTCGAATCAAGGAAATCAGACCGGTTGCTTCGGGGCAGGACATTGATGTGCCGGAAGCATATGCGTATGTGTTGTTAAAGTAGGTTGAATAAATATTATAGCCTGGGGCGGATACATCTACCTTGTCGTTATATGTTGAAAAACTTGCTTTCTTATCGGATGAAGTAGTAGCTGCAACACTGATGACATTGTCGTAACTGGCGGGATAGCCGTAGTTGGAATAACCGCTGTTACCCGCAGATGCAAGGATGATAACCCCGGCGGCGAAAGTGCTGTTAATAACATTCTGCTCCGTCTGGGAGTAGTAGGAACCTCCTAAGGACATATTGACGCAAACCAAGTTTTCGGTGTTTTTGGCATAATTCAGGGCCTGTGTGAGTGAAGATAATGTGCAGCCGCTGTCGCCGTCGATAGGAAATACCCTGAGGCCCATGATCTTGCACGACCAGTCAACCCCGGTTGTTCCCTTGCTGTTATTGCTCATCGCGCCGATGATGCCGGAGCAATGCGTGCCATGTCCGACATTCTCATCGATAACGTTGTTGCCGTTATTGTCCTGTCCGTCTCCCGGCGTTGCACCGCCGAGACCATCCCCGCCGCTTATGAAATCTTCGCCGTCAACAACCTTGTCAACAAGGTCCGGATGATCGCGGTCAACGCCTGAATCAATAACGCCGACGATGATATCTGGATCACCCGTGTATAAATCCCAGCCTTCGGGACCGTCCATTATTCTGAGATCCCATTTCTGGTTCCAAGCAGTATCATTTGGAATGATGTGCGTATACCTGATGAAATTCGGCTCGGCATATTCGACCAACGAGCTTTCCTCGATCATGCTGATTGCCTCAAACAGGTCCGATCCCGGTGTGATACCGACCCGATAATACGGGGTATCGATAATCCATTCGAGTATCTGCATATCAAGTACATTCAGCAGGTTTCGGAAATCCTCCAATGCGGCGCCGGGATTAAGTCCCACGAGTATCTCATCCCTGGCGACATCCATTACATTGCCATCGGGTGAGATCGCCTTCGCTTCGACGTGCGGAGGCACGGGCATGTCATTCGCAAGGTCAATCGCCAACCAGTAGCGGCGAATATGTTCGGTTTCGCCTGTATAGCTGACATTTAACTCAACCAGGCCTCTATCTATTGATGGTTCCACCTTCAGCGGGGTAATCGGCCCCTTGTATGAATCCACCCTCGATCCATCAGGCAGAACCAGCAGCCCGTTGGCTATCTCCACATTAACCTCACCGGGATTTTCCGCAATTATTTCGAGCGGAAAAACCTGCTTGTCGGGAGTTAGATTGATGTAGGCGGAGCTGATCACCGATTCGCCGTTAAGCCGGACATCATTCAGTTCCGAATTGATGATCCGCACTCCGTCGAGTGGTGATTTCAAGCCGTCAGCTCCCGGCATAACGGAATCGCCGGAGCCTCCCGAACATCCTGAGAACAACAAAGCAAGGAGGATAATCGAAAGAATCATAGAGGTACTGCGCATGATATTACCTCGGATGGGATAGAATTTTTCTCAATATTCTGTGTTTCGGGAATTCACTCCCGAAGCCTATTACAATACATCATAGCTCGTTTAGAGGTAAAATTCCCGAAAACAGTAATAATTTTCCATATAATCCGTTTACCCGGGGCTGACTATTGTAAACTCCCCGGTCATAACCGGGAAGCAATCAGTATCCATGATATCCGGAACCCTCAGCTTAATGGAAGCCTCATTCATTATGCCGATTTGCAGGGTTGTCTCGGATCCGGCATCCGGGCCGAGGTCTATTACCACGAAGAATGAGTTTATATTCTCCTCTGTTGCCGGAAGATTAATACCGTGGAAGCAGGCCTGGTTACCGTCATTGAATGTGACAGGTTCATGAGGGGTTGATATCGGGCCGTTTGGATGGCCTGAATACGGGTCATCCAGGGAATCGAAATATCCCGCGTAGCCTTGATTGTAATAGTCAGATACCGCAAGCTGCCTGTCCAAACCGCCGGAGTCGAAGATGCCGTTGCCGTCAGAATCGTGGTACAAGCGCACTTCCGTGATGGTTTCTGTGGCCACGCTGCCGAATTTGAAAATGCTCAGTTCGTCAATGGTACCGTAATTGATATCGCCTGAAACGTCAATCCGTACCAATGCCTGATTATCGACTCCCTTGAAGACCTCGCCGTCATCGGGCATGTCTTCCGGTTCAAGCAGGATGGTGTCTATTGAGTAGTCGTTCCCGTAAATGTGCCATGTGCCCTCGTATTCCTGCGGGCCTGATTGTTGTGCATCATCAAAATCAAATGTGTATTCAACCTCATATCCGTCGGGACAATTGCCGTCTATTGAGATGACGAACATATCGGATGATGTCCCGGTTACTGCCTTCGGGATATCCGGGAAGTTCACCTCATCCTTTATGACATGTACGTAAGGGTCATCAATCATAAGTGTACCGATAGTGTCCTCGGCATCCTGTTTGCCGTCATTCCTGACGGTCAGGCTTATTTCGATAACCTCCCCGGGATTGAAGAAACCGTCGCTGTTCCCATGGGTTATCCCGTCGAAATCGTCGAAATATTCCATGCCGATCATCGTATATGACGGTTTGAGCGGTTCCGAGAGTGCTCTATAGACATTAATACGGCCCGTGCCGAGCATTCCCACGTAACCCGGGTTCTGAATGTAGATGTTGTCGGTTGTAAAAAGTATCTGGTCAACAATATCCTGGGCTGTGTATGAAGGATAGTACCCCGCAACCAGGCTGACCAATCCTGTTACCATGGGCGCGGAAGAGGATGTACCCGAACCTATGGTATATAGGTCGTCGAAATGAGTTGATATGATATTAGTCGCGGGCGCGCATACATCCACCATAACATTATAATTTGCGAATGATGCCTTCTGGTCATTTGTAATTGTACCGGAGACGCTTATCACGTTATCATAACAAGCAGGATATCTGTTATCCGTGGTATTGACGTTCCCGGCGGAAGCAACGACAATAACGCCGGCTGCGAAAGCCTGGCTTACCGCGGTTTCCACACTTGATGAGTAGGTGGGGCTTGCCAGCGATACGTTCAGCGCAACTACATTGGGGATATCTATTGCATAAATGATTGCATCGGCGAGTGCGTAGTTGTAGGCGGGGGTATCACCGTCCACCGGGAATATCCGCAGCCCCATAAGCCTGCATTTCCAGTCAACACCGGCGGTACCGGTATGATTGTTGGTTACGGCACCCGCGATTCCGGCGCAGCGCGTACCGTGGCCCACGTTCTCGTCGGTCATACCATTGTCATTGTTGTCCTCACCGTCGCCCGGTGTTTCACCGCCCAAGCCGTCACCGCCGATGATGAAGTCCTCGCCGTCAACAACCCTGGCGGCAAGGTCGGGGTGATCGCGGTCGATGCCGGTATCGATGATACCTATAATCAATTCGGGGTCGCCCTTATAAATATCCCAACCGTCGGGGCATTCGATCTTCTTCAAATCCCATTTTTCGCTCCAGAAATAATCGTTTGGCGTTATGCACGGATATAATACGCCGTTGGGTTCGGCATACTCAACCATGGGGCTGTCTTCGATGAGCCGGATGGCCTCGAAGGGATTCATTCCCGGTGGTATGCCCAACCGATAAATATCCGAATCGATAATACGCTCCAGAATCTGCATATCAAGGGCTTTGAGCAGTATCTTGAAGTCTTCCAAAGGCGTGGGATGGTGGAGGCCAACGAGCATTTCATCAGCTACGACTTCAATCTCATCCCCTTCGGGAGTGATGACGGTCGTGACCTCATACGGCGGGATGGGGCGGGAATCCGCCATATCCACCGCCAACCAGTAACGGCGGGTATGTTCAGCCTCACCTTTATAGGTTATCGTAAGTTCAACTAAGCCTTTATCAATAGTCGGTTCCACCTTCAGTGGAACAATCGGACCCTCGTATGAATCCACCCTCGATCCGTTCGGTAACCTGAGCAGACCATCAGTTATCGATACAACAATCTCCCCGGATTTCCCCGAAACCACTTCCAGCGGGAAAACATCTTTACCGGGTGGAAGGTTGATATAAGCGGAACTGATTACCGATTCGCCATTGAAACGGATGTCATCAAGTTCCACGTTCGATACTCGGATCCTGTCAAGCGGCGATTTCAGCCCGTCGGCACCCGGGATGATAGAATTACCGGGGTCTCCCGAACATCCTGTAAGCAGTAGAAAAGTAAAGAGAATAACCCCAAGAATCATGGATGTACTGCGCATGATATTACCTCAGGTGGGATATTGATTAGTTAAAAAATCCCTATGTGTTACCGCGAAGTATAACTACTAATGTAACATTATAATAGACGGCGCCCATGCATGCAATCAGTGCGGTATGTATAGAAGTGGCGCGTATTTCCCGGTTTCCGCAATGTCAGGATAAAAATTGCCGAATAGGATCTGGTAAATTACCTCGATGTCTATCAATGCTATAAAGGCCAGCCCGATCATTATAGGGAGCAGGATGTACCTGAATACGCCGCTGATTACGAAGAATATCACGATGAACATACCGAATTGCTCAAGGCGGAAATAGTAGTGCTTATACTGCCTGGGGATGAAATATGCAACAACCCGTGAACCGTCGAGCGGTGGGATCGGTATCATATTGAATGCCGCTAAAATGAGGTTGAGGAATACTATCGCGGCTAACATTTCGGCTATTTTACCGGGGGGGATAACCTGGAGGAATATCATCAACCGGACAACAAGGTTGAATATAAAGGCGATTACAAGGTTTGTCACGGGCCCGGCCAACGCGGTTATCATCATCCCCTTGTGCGGCTCGCGGAAATACATCGGGTTAATCGGAACCGGTTTTGCCCAGCCGATTGCGAAAGGGAAAAAAAGGGCAGTGACGATCATAACACCAAGGCCCATCGGGTCTATATGCGCAATGGGGTTAAGGGTCAGTCTGCCCTGGTTCTTTGCGGTGCTGTCACCAAGTAAAAACGCCGCATATCCATGGGCTACCTCGTGAAACGTAACAGAGAGCAAAAGAACAGGTACAAAGACACCAAGCTTGAAAAAAGTATCATCCATATATATTCGCCTTCATCTTAACACGTATCCGTGTTTTCTACTATATCCCCCTTATCAGGAATTATTACTGAAGAGCTTTACG
>CBDVBS010000195.1:0-7315 GCA_965372275.1 uncultured bacterium
TGACTATTGTAACATCATACTCTGCAATCCGGTTTCCATAAAACGCTCAAATATCTACGATTCAACATCTGCGGTCACGCTATTGAACTGGCATTCTCCCTTGTAAGATTTGCCTTGATTCTTTTCCTTCATATTGATCACCTACAAACTTCGAAGACTCGTTTGTAGGCGGCACCCGGTCTGCCCGAGTCTTCGAGGGTTGACCGTGGATTATTCAGGGATTGTGTACTAAGACCACGGTCAGTTCGAAGACTCACAGACCGTGCCATCAAGTTAGTAGTATCTCAAGTGTCCATGCGTAAATCCTGAATTTCACTAATATTTAATCCCGATTATTATTCCGAACGATGGAACGCCATGGTGGTGTCGTCGGCGTCGGGAATATCTTCGATGGTCACTATCACTTTATTGTTGGGGATGTCGAATATGATAATCGACCGTGTCTCCTCCACAACGGTATCGTCTTCAGAAACCAGTGCTTCATCGAAAGGTATCCATCTTAAATCACTGACAGCAATCAGGTCAGAAGCAGGGTCATAAGCTGGATGCGGTATCGACATCGGGTTCGCCATCTCAAGTGCGATATCCCTGCGGCCAGTTTTCTCGATATCATATATCGCGAATGTCGCGGGTTCATTGTTCATTGCCATTTCGGTCATGATCTCCCGGGGGTTCCCGCCGGAAGTCATGGCATCAACAACGTCAGGCGGGAAAACACGGATGAAAATATACTCATCCCACAATGAATAAACGGGGAAATCGCCGGGTTTCAAGACGATGTATTCATCCTGTGCACGTAAGCCGACACTGACCGGCTCATTCCCGGATTTCATGCCGCGCGGTTGCTCGAATTCGGCGAAGTATTTGAATGAACCGATATGCGTGATGCTCTTGAGCGGCTCTTTTTCCTTATCATATAACTCGTACAAGAATCCTGTTTCAGCGGAATCCCAGTGGAACCTGAGGATCTCCCCTTTACCCTTCTGGATGAAATCAAAATATCCACCTTCCACAGGCACGAAGGTGATATCGGGAATCCTGTCCATAGATGTCGTAAGCGGTATCTCCTCGACGATCCCGGCGGGTAGGTTCACCCATGCGAATTTATAGACATCACCCTCGCCCCCTTCCTTGAGGGTCTTGAAATCGACGTCACCGATGATGAAGCTGTACTTGTACACCGCGAAATCGAGATGCGCTTCAAATGCCGATACTTTGCGCGATTCATCTTCGCCCCGATAGAATGTCATCGGCTCACCGGGGGTAGGACTGTTGAGATCGTAGATAACGTAATACTGCGAGAGTTCTTCCAGGTTGGAGTAATGAACGAGGACGTAATCCCCATCGGGTGTAAGCTCTACCCGGTCAATAAATTCATCCTCGATGGCCCATATTTCATCAAGGCTTTCAGCGCCGATGTCGTAGTCGTACAGGGTGAAAAGCTCCTTCGCGTCTTCCGTGGCGGTGCTTTCGAAATAGCGAAGATGCGGTAATGATGCGGGTGGTGCAACGGACTCAGGTTGTTCACCTTCGCATCCTGAAAATAATGCCAGGATAATTGAGACGCCTAAAAGTAGTATATGAAAATTACGCATATGCAAAAAAACGAGTCGAATAACCGGCGTGCTACAGACCCATACCCGGCAAGTTCAATCCGCCCGTTATCTGGCCTATCTTCGCCTGGGCGAGTTCCCGTGATTTTTTCATCGCATCCGTGATCGTCACCAACACCATGTCCGATAACATCTCCGCGCCTGCTTCCAATGCCTCGGGAGAGATTTCAATCTTGATAACTTCCTGCTGTCCGTTCACGATGACCTTTATCATTCCGCCGCCGGATATCGATTCTATGTGTTCGTTGGCGAGTTCGTTCTGCATTTCGCGCATACGTTCCTGCACTTCCCTCGCCTGTTTCAAAAGACCGTCCATATCAAATGACATATTGTTTTCCTCCACATGTCGATGCGTCATTGAAATCGTGACTACTTATCTTTTATCTCACCTATATGCCGGATTCGCGCTGAACCGAATTTCTTGATTATCTGATCCTCGATAATACCCTTCAGCTCAACGACATCGGGATTCCCCTCGCCTTCGAACAAACCCGCCTGTGAGCCCGTTTCATCCGGACGTTTCATCTCAACTTCGATCATCACTTGCTTATCGAGGATATGGCCGATGATCCGCTCAAGCTCATCCTTGATCTGCGGTTCGTTGAGACCGCTTCCCATCAGGGTTGCACCGGGTTCATACTCGATCCGGAGGATATCATCTTTGAAAGATATCGGACTCCCCTTGCTGAGAATGACGGCTTTCGCGATACTCGAACGAGCGACCATCTTCAGCAGGTTATCCCACTCCGCGACGGGATCGTTGACTTCAATCGTATCTTCAACCAGCGGAGCCTGGTCGACCGGCACGGCCGGTGTTTCAACCGGTTTCGCATCGACGGGCGATGCATCTTCGTGATCATCTACAGGGTACGGCATATCCGGCGGGACGTCCGGTACCGAAGTTTTTTCGACGGCACCGGGGGCTGTTGCTACGGCTGATGCACGGCCTTTCCCCGGTGGACTGGGATGAGTTTCAGATTTAACGGGGGCTTTCATTGCCCTGGCCAATCTCTGGGCGAGTTCGAGCAGGCATGTTTCGAAGAGAATACGTTTCTCGAGTTCGTAACGCATCTCCACGCTCTTCTTCGCGAGTGACGCGATTATCTTCGATACGGAATCGATTGATAATGTCCCTTTCAAAGTCTTGGCCCGTTTGATGTAATCGTCCGAGCGCCCCTCCCCTTTCAGGGCGGATTCATCGAGCGATGCAATCAGTGAATCCCTGAAGAGCCCGGTAAGGTCCTTGAGTACCAGGGTGAAATCCCTCCCCGCCGTGGCGAATCCTTCAGTGGCATTGATTATTCCGCCGCTGTCGGTCTTCAGTACAGCCCCGGCCAATTCGAAAAGGAGATCTTCATCCACCGTACCGAGCACCTTGCGGCAACTTTCGAGGGATAGACTCCTGCGGTCGAATGCGATGAGCTGGTCGAGTATGCTTTCAGCATCCCTCAACGCTCCATCCGCCAACCGCGCGACGAGATTCACCGCTTCATCCTCGTATGGTATCTTCTCCGTCTTGAGAATTCCCTTCAGTGTTTCGGCGATTTCAGGCGCGGGTATCCGCCTGAATGCGTAGTGCTGACACCGGCTCATAACCGTGGGAAGGAGCTTACCCGGCTCGGTCGTCGCGAGGATGAACATCGCGTGCTCCGGCGGTTCTTCCAGCGTCTTGAGAAATGCATTGAACGCGCTTGATGACAACTGGTGGACTTCGTCGATGATATACACCTGCCGCTGGGCGTTGATCGGTACGCTGTGGATACGGGCCTGGAGTTCGCGTATATCCTCGACCGAGTTATTCGATGCGCCGTCAATTTCGATAAGTCCCCACGATCCAGTTGCGATCGTTTTGCACGATTCACATTCTCCGCAGGGTTCACCATCTTTGAGGTCCAAGCAGTTGACCGCGGCGGCGAGGATACGCGCGATGGTTGTCTTGCCGGTTCCTCTCGGTCCCGAGAACAGGTAGGCATGGACGACATGGCCCTCCTTGAGCGCGTTCTGAAGGGTGCGCGTAATGTGCTCCTGTCCAACGACATCAGCGAATCTGCGTGGTCTGTATTTCCGGTAAAGTGCCTGGTAGGTCATCATTGCCACCCGCGAGTATTGCCATTGAATTATAGGTTAGCCATGTTATAATGTCAAAGGGAGCATAAGCCGCTGATAGCCTATAAGCCCGGTCAGAAGGCGCTTTCGAAACGGAGTGGATAATGCCAGATGCGATAGGAATTATTATAGCCATTGAATTGGCGATTATTACATTGATGTTTATCCTTGCGTATTTCCATCTTGGAAGGTTTGTGGAAACGAACAACGCATCGATGAAACGCATTTCCGACAGATGGGACAACATCGGAGAGAAATTCACATCAACACTTGCTAAATTCGATGAAGCACTCGATGAGTTTAAAAGTTCCGCCGAGGAAATACGGGGCAAGATGGAGATAATCGAACGCGACCTCTCACCGCTTGCCAGGACAATCGACAGAACGCTCAACGACGCAAATCCGCTTGTGAAATCGCTTAGCGACAGCTCTGAGAATTTCACATCGGCTTCGAAGAATGTGAAGCATGTTACCGATAACGTGAAAACAATGACCGAGAATGTCGTCGATGTGACCAACGGGCTGCGGGAGACGATCATCCCCACTCTCGATAGCGCGCGAGGTCTTCTGCAGGGGATCAACGACGCGTTGCGTATGTTCAAACCGGGCGGAGATAAAGACCGGAAATAAATCCGCGCGAATTAGTGTGACTATTACAGATTGGAGTCGAATATATAAATGGATATAAACGAAGCAGATAACGGCATTATTGAGAATGAGGAGGAAATGGTAATGAATGATTCAAACATTGATGATCGCAGCGGTGACACCCTGCGGGCTGTCTTCACGGGGGTCGGATTGGGAATCCTCGTGGGACTCGCGATAGGCATTCTTGTCGCGCCGAAATCGGGACAAGATACACGCAGCCAGCTCAAGGAGATAGCGGGCACTTTCGGCCAGAAAGCGAAGGATATTGCATCTGGTCTGGGTGATACCGTGACAAGCACCAAGGAAGCTGTGAAGCGCGGTGTGCAGGCCACCAAGGATGGCTTTGGCGAGAAAAAGGAAGAACTGAAGGGGGAGTAAATACTTTCCACAAGCTTCCCTTCTCCAATACCGCGAACATCGTGGGGCATAGGCCCCATTTTTTTGTTGTTGATTGGGTACATCATTCGGCTTCACCGAGGTTTACAAGGGATACTACTGGCTTAAGGTTATTTGAGACTCCCATAGTTTTTGAAATGAATATTCAATTCTGATGGCACGGTCTGCCGAGGTTGTCCGCAACCGAGACTGACCGTGGTCTTTATTGGATGATGCCTGAGACCACGGTCAATCCTCGAAGACTCGGACAGACCGTGCCATCAAATACACAGGATTTGATAACTGCTCTGGGTGGCACTGACAAACTTGGCAACCGTCCACCGTGACGGTTGCGTATTTGTCAGTGTTTTTTCATCTACTGTTTATTTCACATCCCCCTTGAAACAAACGCATATTAGCAATACCATGACAGTGTAGGGAGGATAATTTCTCCACAGGAGGATATTCGCATGACTGAAGAAAAAGGTTCCTTCGAAGTTAAGGTAGGGCTTGCCGAAATGCTCAAGGGCGGAGTGATAATGGATGTCACCAACGCCGAGCAGGCGAAGATTGCGGCGGACGCGGGCGCGTGCGCGGTGATGGCGCTCGAACGTGTCCCGGCGGATATACGCAAGGAAGGCGGCGTGGCACGCATGGCCGCTATAAAAGTCATAGAGGAAATTAAAAAGACGGTGAGCATCCCCGTGATGGCGAAGGTACGCATCGGGCATTTCGCCGAAGCGCAGATACTCGAAGCCGTCGGGGTCGATTTCATCGACGAGAGCGAAGTGCTCACTCCCGCTGACGAGCATAACCACATATGGAAGCACCCGTTCAAGGTGCCGTTCGTATGCGGATGCACCTGCCTCGACGAAGCGTTGCGACGTATCGGCGAAGGCGCGGCGATGATACGCACCAAGGGCGAAGCGGGCAGCGGGAATATCGTGGAAGCGGTACGGCATATGCGTATGGTCAACCGACAGATGCGTCTGCTCACGATCCTTGACGAGGAAGAGCTGATGAGTGAGGCGAAGAATATGGGCGCGCCGTTCGAGTGGGTGAAGTACGTCTCCGAGCACGGGCATCTGCCGGTACCGAACTTCGCAGCCGGGGGTATCGCCACTCCCGCCGACGCCGCGTTGATGATGCAAATGGGCGCCGAGACCGTATTCGTCGGATCGGGCGTCTTCAAGTCGGAGGACCCGGCCGTACGCGCGGTCGCTATCGTCCAGGCCGCGACCTATTTCAACGATCCCGCAAAACTCGCCAAAATATCCCACGACCTCGGCGAAGCCATGAAGGGTCTGGAAATGTCCCAGATCCCGGAGGATGAACGCTTAGCGGATCGGGGATGGTAGATGTTGGGGGATATATGTAACCCGGCATTCTGATGCCGGGAAATAAATCCGGTTTGAACAGGAATATGGAGATCAATTTAAGTAATCATGCAAGACGGCAGGCGGAACGGCGCGGGATTCCGGAAGATGTCTTAATGGATGTTGCACGGAACCCGCAGCAGTTGTTGGATTCGATTGAAGGCAGGAAAATCTGCCAGTCAAAGATGATTGATCCTGGCTCAGGTAAAGAGATGCTTCTCAGGCTGGTTGTTAAGGATATTAATGATATAAGGTTTATTGTAACGGTTTACAAAACATCGAAGATAGAGAAATACTGGGAGGTGGACGAATAAATGAAAGTAATATACGACAGGGAAACCGATACGCTATCTCTGATTTTCAATGAATCACAGGTAGCCGAAAGCGATGAATTACGTGATGGCATCATCGTTGACTATAACACAGAGGGCCGGGTGGTTTCCGTAGAGATCCTCGACGCTTCCAAACACATCAGCGACCCGACAGCACTATCGTACGAACTTAAAGAAAAAACAGCCTAATGTAACCCGGCATTCTGATGCCGGGAAATAAATTAATATGTTGAAGGAGGCTCTTTGTGAAGACAAATGTAGGTCCATGGATATGTGATACTTGTGGTCAGGAGATCGAAACCGTAGAGCAAGGGTGGGTTGAGTGGCTTCAAAATGAGGAGTTCAAAGCATATGGATTTAGGATTGTACATCATGCTCTATACTCGCCATTTAAACCAAGAAGGAATTGTTATAATTATGAAGATAAAGGTATGCACGACCTACCACTTAATAAATTTATCGGTTCAACCGGCTTAGCACAATTACTCTGCTTCCTTGATGAAGGAGAGCACGTCTATGAATCTTACGGTGGGCCCACGGTCAAAGATATCCGAGAGTTTTTGGATTTCTTCAGAAGGGTGCAAATCCCATATTACGAACAGGCTAGGTTTCATTTAAGAGATGAACTGGAAGGCGGTCAACTTGCAGGTTGTGATGCAGCATATATTTATTCACCAGATAGCCTAAAGGGTTTGATCGAAAGGTGCATGGATTAGATTGAGAAGATTCCCGGCAAAGGAAATGCCGGGCTACGGTACTAAGTAACTGAGATTTCAGATACCGGGATCCCAGGAACTACATGTAATAAATGATAAAATGCTATAGGGGGTAAATATCCTTATTCTATAATGGGGAGTAAAAGAAAT
>CBDVBS010000196.1:0-7260 GCA_965372275.1 uncultured bacterium
GGCGATGATACCCTCGTTGACTTTCATTATCTTCAGGAACCCATGTCCCTGGATATCGAGCAGAAGGATATCCCTCAGACCCCCGGTGCTCTCATCGTAGCCGCTCGCATGAATAACCATGTCACCCGGAAGCCTGAAGAAGACATTCGGCTTCGCCGTCTCGGCAATGTTGGAGTGTATGAAGATCAGTACATCTTTCTGCGATTCGTGGTTGGCCCAGGGGACGATCCTCTCATTTATGAACAAAGTGAGTACGCTGACAAAAGATGCGAATATGAGTACCGGCGCGAAAATGCGCATACGGCTTACACCGCTTGTGCGCATCGCGATTATCTCGCTGTCACGCGCAAGGCGTCCCATTGTAAGGACTACCGCGAATAACGTCGCAAGGGGGAAACCAAGCACAAACATCGCAGGAGTACGAAACAGGAGGATACGGGTGATAATTACGATCGGGATCTTCTTGTTGAAGATATGCTCGGCGAAACCGTACACGGTGTTGCCTATCATCAGGACCACAAACGCGAGGATAACGCCGATGAAATATCGATCAAGTTCCGAGAAGATATACTTGTCCAGCTTCTTCATCATCAGGAGGTAGATGATGAGAAATATCAGGGTGCCATAAAAAATAAAGTCGAGGAACTTCGGGTTGGCATTGATGAACTGGAACACGCCATGGGCAATTTCGCCGATGGTGATGTTCAACTGGGAACCGATATTTTTGATACCTTCAAACACTGTCTTCTGAATTCAATGCTCGCCTCATCAGACCCATGCAAATGCTAAGATTGTTGACCGTTTCAGAATTCAGGCGCATTAATGCCTACATACTAATTTCGCATATAATATCTATAATGATGTTCGGGTTGAACCATTTATACTAAATCATACCAAGGCTTTACAAGGCTGATACATTAGGGGTGGAAAACCGGTGAATCCAGGAAAGAATGCAGCTTAATGAAAACAGTGAGGGCCCGCGCATGCGGGCCCGTCTGCCTTCCTCCACCTTTAAAACACCCGCGCATACTCAAAGGTTCAATATATAAAGGTGTAATCAGGAATTTTACATACATGGAAAACCCGCGGATTCCGGGTGTGAAATTTTACGTTTCGTCAATCTTGACAACGGCAGGCACATCCCGTATAAATATGACTGTAAGCGCGAGTGGCGGAATTTGGTAGACGCGCTAGATTCAGGTTCTAGTGGGCATTATGCTCATGGGGGTTCAAGTCCCCCCTCGCGCATTATGAATAACAGACAAAACCCACGGATATACCGTGGGTTATTTATTATCTGAACGGTGGAATGATCCGATTCTATTTGTATAGTTCGACGTCGGCGGTATCTCCATCGAATTCCACTTCAAACGGCCTGTCCGCGCCGAGAGCTTCAAGGTAATCGTCATCCACGGTGTGCGGGAAATTACTATTTTCCTTTCGCCATTTCAGCCATTTACCTATCACCATTTCAACAGGTTTACGGTATTCAGACGGGGGCGTGAAGAAGTAGAAAACAAGGTAGATCTTAGTATTCGGTTCCGCCATTTTTTCGCGGAGTTCGGCATATGCCGCGTCATTCCTCTTTGGCGTATATAACTCCCGGACCTCTTCGAGAAGGTTCCCGGCATAGCCGAGCATGAATGGCTCCTTTACACCGTCTTTCTCAACGTGAAATTCGAAAGCCTTCGGATCGGGAGTCACATAGAAGAGCCTCTTCTCCTTGAAATCCTTCTCTATGCGGGGTTCAACCTTGATAACGAATTTCATTTCCGAACTCCTTTATTAATAATCCTTCTAATTCTTATCCTGCCGGGTTACTCATGGGTTCTTCAATCTGTCCTTCTCCGTCCGGCCCGAATCATACTCCTCGCGTGTCACGGTGAATTTCTTGTTAATCTCATCCTTAATATCCATGGTTATCGTTTCCGTCAATGGGCTCACGAATATCACGATGCATCTCTTTCCGTCAATATCCCTTTCTTCCCCAACATTGGGAAGTATCTCGGCGAGTGCGGCGTATGTGTCACATTCGTAGTTCAGACAGCACATAAGGCGACCGCAATTGCCGCTTATCTTCGATGGATTCAAAGGCAGGTTCTGAATCCGGGCCATGCGTATGCTGACCGACTCGAACTTGGTAAGGTGCCTCTGGCAGCAGAGCTTCTCACCGCACGGGCCGCAACCGGGGTAAAGCTTCGCCTCATCCCGAATTCCGATCTGGTGAAGTTCGATACGGCATTTGAATATTGATGCAAGGTCCCTTACGAGTTGGCGGAAATCGACCCTGTTCTCCGCTGAGAAATGGAAAGTAACCTTCGAACGGTCGTAGCGATAATCCGTGGCGAGGAGTTTCATCGGTAGTGAATGTGCTTTCACGCGGTCGATGCAAATATCCATCGCTTCGGCTTCAAGTTCCGCCAGGTGCTCGATGTTGGCCTCGTCCTCCTCGTCGGCATACCTGATGACCTTGCCTTCGAGGGTCCGAATAGCGATCTCGTTTTTCTCCTCATCAGTCAGGTCGTTATCGTCTTCCTTATCTTGTTCACTCCGCATACCGCGGCGTAATCCTTGCCGGCGCCCGTTGTCGCTAAAATCAACGTCATAATGCTCTTCCTCGCGGTAGAGTAGAGATCCCTCACTGAGCATAACCGCCCAGTCGATACCGTAGGAGTCCTCAAAGATAATTCTCTTGCCATGGATTATATCCGGGCTCATCTCAACCGGCCATCTCAAACGTTTGATAATACCCAGCTTACCGTTCCTGACCTCGGCAACCCGTACCGGTATCACTTCTTTCACCGGTTCTTCGGGTTTGCTTACGGGTTCTTCCAGAGGTTCCGGCTCGGCAAGTTCTTCTATTTCATCTTTTTCTTCTTCCAATTAAAACTTCATCTTCCTATTCGTTTATTTCAAGCAATCTATAATTTTATCACAGCTACAACGTGCTGGATACATCAGGACCTATAAGAAGCTTCTCAAATGTCAGCTCGATATTCCTGTATCCCCTCAACCCCCCTCCTATTTCGCGTACGGTTTTCATATATTGAAGTATCTTCAATTGCATACCGTTGGATTCACCCTGGTACGATCTCCTGAGCTGAAGGTACAGCATCTGCGTCAGATCCTCAACGAGTATCCGCGCCTTGTCATACTCCCGCATCTTCCCCGGCTTATCATCGTCCGTCAAATAATTTATGGGCGTGAAATCCTTGAGTTCACCCGCAATGAACTTCTTCAACCCGAATGCATCAAGACCCTTGGGAAGCATCTCTTTCTGTTTCCAGCGACCTTCAACGGCATCCAGCAGGGTAGTTAGTGATGATTTCAAATAGAATGCATAATCGTTGGGCTTTGTTTCCAGTAAGCCTTCAACAAATGCACTAAGCAGTTGGACATAGGGCTCAGGTTGCTTTGCGTCCTTTGATGAAACCAAAACGTTGTCGGCATAGATCTCCCGTGCAGCCTTGCCAAACCTGCCGTTTGATGCCGCCCTGTCGATCATGGCCGGGTCAATATCGTGAAATATATCTTTGAGTGCGTTTGCGATCTCAGTCGTCCCGGAACTCTTGAAATCCATCGGTATGCAGCGGGAACGTATTGTCGGCAGAAGTTTCTCGGATCGTGATGTTATGAGAATAAACCGCAGTGAATCAGGCGGTTCTTCAAGGGTTTTCAGAAATATATTCGCGGAGGTTTCATTGACGCGATCAAATTCATCTATGATCACAAAACGATATTTTGAGATACGTGGCGTGATGACTACTTCGTTTATCAACTGACGCATCTGCCCGGCTTTGATCTCCTGCATGGAAGAGCTGATGAGTACATCGGAGAATGTACCCATGTTGATCTGCCGGCAATGAATGCAGTCGCAATCCGGTCTGGAATTCTTCAGGCAATTGAATGCCCTGACGAAAGTGCAGGCCAATGCGAATTTCCCCACGCCCGAGGGACCGTGCAAAAGCAGCGCGTGTGGCATTCTGTCGAACTCGGATGAGAAGTTCTCGAAGAAATGCTTCGGGATTTCATGTCCCACTATTCCGCTGAATGGTGTCACTTCTGAGATTGTAAGGGCAACCGTTGTCGTTGTCCAACCGAAATCACTGGTAGAGGTCGAGGAGCATACCCCTGATATCCTCAAGGCCCTTGAACATCTCCTCAATATCAAATATTTCCTGCATGAACAGGTGATACATCTTTTCCAGGTTTTCGTCTATATTCTTCACGAGCACAAGATGACGCTGCCTGCCCGTGAGTGTCATCTCGCTGGTTAATTTAACGTCATATGATTGTTCCAGGAACAGTTTTATAAATCGGGCAACCCTTTCCCTGTAGTCCTTGAAATATTCGAGACGAGGGTTTTCCCTGAGCTGATTGCACGACTCATCTATCCTGTCGAAGAGATCATTGAGCTCTTCATCCTTCCTGGAATCCGCGGAGTCCAACGCGTCGCGGAATGCACTCCTGCCTGAGGCATCCGTCCTTCGTTTCTTTTTGGGTCCCGCGCCCTTGGCGGAACCGCCGATCGGGTCAATTTTCATCTTCCCAGTCTTTCCCTATCGGGCCACCTGCAAGGACCTCATCATCAATCAACTGACTGATTCCTTCCCTGATGGCATCCCGGATTACCGAAATTGAAACAGACTTCTCGTTTTTCGTATATTCGTGGTAATTTATAAAGAACGCCTTATCCGCGGTTGTTCGCCAGAATATCTTTCCGCCGATGCAATCGATTATTGCGAAATCAATCTCACAGGCAATTCTCACATCGGTGACGAACGCATCCAATTCAAATTCTTCGGGTACGTCGAAATCCGTCAGATCCGAAATGATGAACACGTCCACGCCATATTTTTCACCCAGATCCACAACTCTTTCATACATAAGTCCTCCGCCCCACACATCGCTGTCATATCCCATCTGCTTGACTTCCAGATCCTCTATCTTGTCCAGCACGTCGGTTAGTTCTTCAGTTGATGGGATAATCAAATCGGGACGGTCGGAATGCTGGCTGAACATAACGACGCCTATAGTCTTAATTGCCGGGATATCATATTCGGTTGGCAATATAACTTCAGGTTCTTCCGGTTCACCGAGAAGTGTTGTGGATTCCCCATTCCCCGTGCTTGAAGGTACCTGTGTTCCAAACGGCACGATCGCGGGTTGAGTTGAATATGGCGTACCCGGTACCGGACCTTCATAGGGTATGGCTTCCACCGATGAGCGGAGCAGGCCGGTTGTGCTGAAGGATATCTCGCTGAACGCGATCTGCGTTTCGAGAACCATCTCTTCATCGAACTGGTATAGGAATCCATCATAGAGATGAAGATTACCCTTGTATTCCTCGGCATCCTTGGCGAGTGCGATCTGGTCCAGGTATCCGCCGTCTGCTCGCGCCACCGCGAATCCAATCTCCGGGCCGGTGAACGGTGTCAGTATGCTGCCGTCATCACCGAGCGGGGCGCTTTCCATGGAAGCATAATCTATGGATTCAAGGAATTCGGTGAAATTCATCTCGCTGAGACGTTTCCCCTCGGCATCAAAGGTGTATTGCTTACCATGACTGAAGGTGATGGTGCCGTCGCTGAATACCGCATCATCAGCGATGACAAGCACCCAATCTGTTGAGTATTTATATGCCAGATGGAAGACGTCTGAATATCCCGCTGCTGAGGATCCACCGGCATATAACATGTCCGTTGCGGATACCCATATCAGCGGGAATTGATCTTCTGAATCCTGGGCGGAAGCAACATGGCTCCAGGAAAAGAATACTATCATCATGCAGGCAAATATTAATATCCTACGCATATCTCTCCCCCGAGAAGGAAATTGGTTGATTAAATCTTAATAAGAGATTATATCACAGGGGGGGCATGGAAAGTCACGGGTGATGTCATCCATCATGCATTCATGATTTCATTCTGCTTCAGTGTCGCGAGTGAAAAGTCACGTATGATGTGCACTTCGCTGATCCTCTGACCTGAGAAATCCTCATCCGGGTGCCACGCCCACGGTCGTCTTCGGCCTTGGGCGTGTTTTCAATGGGGTTCGTTTAAGGGGATGATACTTTACTTAAACAAAGGCACTATCTGGTAGCCTGGGGTTGAAGCCATAACTATCCCTAAAATAAATGGGTTTCTACCCTGGGTAGCCTGTAGAAACCTCATCTCTCATTCATCCATCTCAACCGCTTCAGGGTTGAGACGATCAGAATCTATTTCCTTTGAACTGGGTTCTTCTTCATCTTCCTCTTCTAACAAGCTATCTTCTAACCTTTCTAATGATTGCCCTATTCCACTTATACAATAACCCTGCCGGAGTAGTTCAACCATTAGAAATAAACTAAGAGCCAGCCCTATCACTGACAATATGGGCAATGCTGAAGACGAGGATTGCTTTTCTAATTTATCGCGTGGGTCCCCGGTCTCCCGTTTATATTCTAATACTTCTAATTGAATTTCATCTGCCAGATCGTTCTCACCCAACGCTCGAAGTCTTTCAATAGAGCTTTCTTGTTCGTCTAAAAATGCCGCTTTGCCTATTTCTAAAGATTTGTATTTAACGTGGCTGTTATAAACAGCAAGAGCAACTAACGTGACGAAAAGACAGATAACAAATTGGGCAATCCAGATACGTATTACATTCATCTATCATTCCTCCTTCTCCACCGCTTTGCCCACAACGGCCACCTGGAAAACCATCAGAAACCTAACCACAACAAACATCCATTATCTCATTCACGTTCATCCTTACTCTTTATAGTACCATTTAAATATGAAAACAACTGCGACTAAAAAAACGATTACGCCAACGAGCCAATGTGTAGTAGCCCCAATAAATACTGAAACTATAAGGGTTATTAATCCAAAACAACCAATTGAGAAATCATGTAGTTCTTTCTCTTTGAGCCCCTTTACTACTGCCCTGGCATCTGCCGTGCCTCTTTCCAGTGGTTTCCCTCCTTTCCTCTCAGAATCATCAAGCCATTCCCCGCAGTGTTTACACTTTTTTGCTTCAGGTTGGATTTCTTCAGCGCAGTATGGGCATTTCATTCATTATACTCCTTACTCCTGATCCACCGGACCGCCCCCAAGATTGGGATGCCGGAGGGCTATATTTTAGGTTTTATTATAACAAGGGAACCTTCTGGAAAGACAGGCTCCATAGAATCACCTTTGATCCCTATGTGAAATATCCCTTGGCTTTAGGCTTCATCATCCGTAAAATCCTCTTCCTCGAGATCTTCATCCTGCC
>CBDVBS010000197.1:0-7240 GCA_965372275.1 uncultured bacterium
ACGCCCATCCTCGAAGACTCGGACTGGGCGTGGCACCCGGACGGAAGAGCGGTGGCACCCGGATACAAAGCATCCCCTCACGTCCGGGTGGCACTGACAAGCATTAACAGGAGTTTACTTTCCCAACAGAAGCACCGAAGCTTGTCAGTGTTTTCTCAACACCGCTGTCCTCGAAGACTCGGATAGCGGTGGCACACGGAAAGAAAATGGTGAAAGTCGAGACCCTTGTCCCGGTACAATTGAAATAAGCACCTTGAAAGGTGCAGTACCCGATCATTATTAATACATGTTTTCAGGGATTGGTCAGACCGAGAAATCGAGGACCATGCCGAGAATGGGGACTTCGCTTGAGAGGTCATTGAAATGACTGTCAGGCCCGACATGGTTGGCGACCGAAACAAGCGTTGAGAGCAGGTTGATATTATCCTGGATCGCGTCGAGCATCACTTCACTCATCTGTTCGATGTTCGCCCTGAGACGCATCATCTGCAATTCATTCAGTTTATACTGCAGCTTTCTCAGTTCCTCTTCGTGACGCAACACTTCATCCTGTTTCAGGATATCAAACTCGGGTTCTTCGTGTGTGGGTTTGAGTTCCGGCAATTTGAGGTCAACTTCATGCTCTTCGTTCCCTTCCAGTGCAAGCCCAACCTGTGGGGTGACATCACCATCATCCGTCACTTCAGCATTCTCGGGAATTATCTCAATTTCAGGAAGCTCAATTTTTTCAGCTTCATCATTATTTGTGCTTATATTCGATTCCACGGTGCCGAGGGAGATTTCGTTTTCAACCTTTTCCGCCAAGGCTTTAACTTCCTGGATCGTGTTCTTCAATGCCGACAGCCTGCTGAGAATCTCGATCTCTTTCTGATTGACACCACCGCCGGGCTCATCTGGATGATTTTGAGGAATTGATTTTTCTATCCCGGGTGCCGGGGCGTTTTCGGCTACCGATGGTTCCTGCGGGGAGGCGGATGTGGGGGCGGGTATGGATACGACTTCTGTCAGGCCAGCACGTATGGTGTTGAACAGGCCGTCGATTCCCCGGGTGAAGGTGATGGATTCGTGAATGACGACCCGCCCGGCGATGAATGCTTCGCGTTTGAACTGGTTGAGGTTGCCGCGTTCCTGGGCGCTTACCGCCGCCATTGACTCGGATGCACGCGCTGAACGCAGCAATCCGGGCTCACCGGGGTCAAGCTTGTAGCGAAGTAATGGGTCGTTCAACCGGTATTCAGCGGGTTGATATGCCGCGCGTGTGACATCCATGTCAATTATTGCCTCCGTGCATCTATTATTATATCACAAACAAAGAGTTAATCGTTTACACATAGTTTTAATATTTGCCACTTTAATCGGCTCCCGGTTTGTGATAAATTGAACATACCAATTCTGGAGGCTACTATGCAAAAACTGAGGCACGATCCCCTGAAGGTGTTCCAGGAAGAGGAGAGCCCGTTCGCTATCTGGGTGCGGCGGCATATCCTGGATGATTTCACCAGGAAAGACGCGGAACTTCAGAAAAAACTTGTAAAGGAACTTCTCGCGAAACAGTCAATAAACGGTTCGTTCAACGATAGTATCGCCGATACCGTTGATGCGCTTTTCCGGCTTGTACTGCTGAGCGGCCCGCGTGATAACGGAAGGAAAGCGGTTGACTGGTTGATGGAAATCCCATGGGAGACTACGTCGGGTCTTTACCAATGCGCACTTTTTAACAGGATGACTCCCGATGACGTCAGGGATTTCAAACAGCGGCGTGATTTGATATTTAACACCGGCTGCAGTGCATTCATAAACACCGGCGCGGTTATTCATTTCGCCGGATACTTCGGCACTTCGAATCCGAGTGCGGTTGACACCGCTATTCAGTGCCTCGAGAGGGTCGCGAAATCAAGGAAAGGTCTTTTCTGCAGCCCGTACTGTTCGGATAATATCCTTCGCGGGTTCCTGAAACACCCGTTCACCAAGGAGAGTACGACCGCGAAGAAATGCGTGCAGGCGATGGAGCAGCTTCTCCTTGATGAAGGCGGCTGGTTGAATTGCACCTACCCGTATCATACATTCAATGTAATTGCCCAGTCGCACAGCCAAAGCGCGAAACGGCAGGTCGAAAGGACATTACCGAGAATGATGCGTTCCCAGAACGCCGACGGCACCTGGGGCAAGGATGAATACAAACATATCGCGACTTTCATGATCGTCGATGGATTGAAAGAGCAGGGGATGCTGCACGACCTTCTGCCTTAAGGTCGGGGACTGGAAAATACGTTTCCAAAAAGCCGTTCCATGCGGCTTTTATATTTTCATGCGGGTTTCTTAATTCAGGATGAAACGATTTAAAGAACAATTTAAGGTTTTCGAATTATACAGCCACCTGCCATGGTACAGGAGGATTCGCAAGTTCATCGTCGGTGTCCTGGATGCATATCATCTGCACATATCCGAAAGCGCAGTTACGAACCTGCTGGCAGTAGCAGTGGGGGTGGTCACCGGGTTCGGTGCTGTATTTTTCCGCTGGTTAATATCGTATTGGTCGAGCGTAACGGCACCGGCAATATCCGGATGGTTCAGCGGTTTACATTACTGGGCTTTCGTGCCGGTCCCGATTATTGGTATGACCATAGTGGTCATATTAGTCGTACTTTTTGCCCCGGAAGCAAAGGGTCACGGTGTGCCGGAGGTTATGGAAGCAATTGCGTTGAAAGCGGGACGTATAAGGGGAAGGGTGGCTGTAATAAAGGCATTGGCAAGTTCGATATGCATCGGCTTCGGAGGTTCGGTTGGTCGTGAAGGTCCTATCGTTCAAATCGGTTCGGCGATAGGGTCATCCATCGCGCAATTTCTGAAGATGTCCTCGGAACGCAGGAAGTGGCTTGTAGCATGCGGTGCGGGTGCCGGGATAGCCGCAACTTTCAACGCACCGATCGCGGGTATCGTATTCGCCATGGAGGTTATCCTTCATGGCAGTACCCTCAGGAGCTTCACAGCGGTTGTCCTCGCCACTGTTTCGGCTTCGGTAATCGGCAGGATATATTACGGCAATCATCCCGCTTTCGAAATCGCGGAGTATCACCTTGTGCATAATTCCGAGTACCTTTTCTACATAGGCTTGGGAGTTATTGCTGCTCTTGCGGGTCTCCTTTACTCCTACATGGTGTACCGGATCGAGGATATATTTGCGTTGGTTAAGTTGCATCCGGTTGTTAAAGGCGCGATCGGTGGACTTATGATAGGTGTATTAGTAACTTTTTACCCAGAGGTCAGGGGTGTCGGTTATGAGACGATCACGGAAGTTCTGAGCGGCAATATTTTCATGACCGGGTTGATAGTGCTGTTCGTAGCGAAGCTTCTCGCAACTGCGCTTACCCTTGGCGCGGGGGGATCAGGAGGGATATTCGCTCCCGCTTTATTCATGGGGGCTTGCCTTGGCGGGGCTTACGGTGATCTCTTGCAGCGGTGGTTCCCGGAAACCACGGCGAGTTCCGGGGCATATGCCATGGTCGGTATGGCTGCTGTATTTACCGCGGCGGCACGCGCACCGCTTACCGCCATCATGATCCTGTTCGAGCTTACCGGGAATTACGCAATCATACTACCGGTGATGTTGGCTTCTGTTGTGGCCACCTTCACCGCGGCCCACTTCGATCCTGAATCGATATATACACGAAAACTTGTGAGAAGGGGCGTACGTCTTCGCTGGGGTACCGACACCGAACTGCTTGAGACGATCAAGGTGCGGGACGTAATGCATCCCAAGGTTGATACGCTGAACGTGAATGATACCAAGAGGGATTTCTACAACAAGTTCATTGACAAGCAGCACCAGGGATATCCGGTGGTTGATGATGCCGGAAAACTTGTGGGTGTTGTTACATTCAGTGATTTCTGTTCCGCTAAGAAGCTGCCGGATGAAACGCTGATCGGGAAATTCTGTACGCGGAATCTTGTTACAGTATTTCCGTCTGACGATCTCAGCCTTGCCATGAAGAAAATGGGTATTCGCGATATTGGCAGGCTGCTTGTCATCGATCCGGATGATCCGCGCGTTCTTTTAGGCATTATCACCCGGCGTGATGTTCTTGAGGCATACAAGCGGGCACATCGGCGCAAAAGATCCGATGATTTGATGGATGGCATGGGGGGGTGATGATTCGACTAACATGTATGACCACCCCTATCCTCGAAGACTCGGATAGGGGTGCCATAAGATACAAGGGTGCCACAAATTGGATAGGTTGTTTTTTACATATAAGAAAAAGCAGGCTGGAAAGCCTGCTCCACATTTCATTATATGGTGTTTCGGGAATTTATTCCCGAAATCTTATGAACAGCGTCCAGTACAGTTTCGGGAATAAATTCCCGAAACACCGACACTTCAATTTAAGATTCCAGGTTTATTCGCCCAAATACTTCTCCGCAATCCTCACCATCAATTCAGCGCCGATAATGAAGGCGTCCTCGTCGATACGGAATTTCGGATGATGGTGCGGCCATATAGCGCCCTTAGCTTCATTCCCCGCACCGATATAGATGAACGCACCGGGGACTTTTTTGAGGAAATATGAAAAATCCTCTCCGCCCATCGAAGGCTCCGGTGCGGATGCATGCTTCTTCCCGACGATACCAGCCGCAAGTTCCCTCGCGAATGCCGCCATCTTCAGGTCGTTTATCGTCGCGGGAATCAACCGTGAATAATCCAGCTTCGCCTTGCCGCCCATTCCCTTCGCGACACCTTCGATTATTTCCTTCATCGCCTTGGGAATCAGCTTCCGGTCTTCCTCGAGGAATGTACGCACCGTACCTTTGTATTTAACTTCCGGTGGAATAATGTTGTACGCACCGCCGCCACTGACCGCGGTTATCGTCATGACCGCGCTATGGAACGGGTTGATACGTCGGCTTACAATGGTATGAAGCGCCGTGACCACATGTGAACCAATGAGGATCGGGTCGATCGATGTATGCGGATATGCCGCGTGTCCTCCTACACCGGTGATCGTCAGGTCGAAAATATCGACCGCGGCCATCGCCGGGCCATCGGCGACGCCGACATTACCGGTATCCATGGGCGCCCATGAATGCACTGCGAATGCCGCATCGACCTTCGGATTGGTCAGCACGCCTTCCTTTATCATCACTGCGGCTCCGCCGTCACCCTCTTCAGCAGGCTGCCAGCAGAATTTGACGTTGCCTTTTTCGATTCCACGTGTCTTCAGAATTTCCGCGACGCCGAGGAGAATTCCCACATGGCTGTCGTGTCCGCAGCAATGCCCGACACCTTTATGTTTCGACGCGAACGGCAAACCCGTGTCTTCCTGCATCGGCAGCGCGTCCATATCGGAACGCAGGAGGATTGTCTTTCCCGGTTTCTTGCCCTTGAGAAGCGCGACGACACCGGTGCCGGCGATCTTCTTCCCTTTCAAGCCGATGCGTTTGAGATTATCGAGGATATATTTCTGCGTCTTGAATTCCTTGAATCCCAACTCGGGATACATATGCACCTGTCTCCGATGCTGGATGATTTTCTTCTCCATCTTTTTCACATCGGGTGAGATATTCAGTTTTGGTTTCTTTGATTTTTTCTTTGCTGCCATGGTGGTTTGTCCTTTCTCTTTTGGTTGATGCAATTATACGCCCGAAGCGTCGATGATCAAAGACTGATGCTAAACGCCTTCTTCTTCGCCTATTCGTTCACGCGCCGTGGTGAGTAATTGATCTTCCGGTAACCAGAAAACCGGTTTCTCATTACGAAGCATATCCGATACAAATACTGCACTCTCGGGTGGAGGATAGATATCTATATGCTTCTCTGCACCCTCCTCACGGTAGGTTACGATAACCCACGGTCTATGCTTCGTCGTATCGTAGCGTAGAATATAATTCTCGATCTTATACATTTTTCCAGGCATCTGCTGGCCTCCCGAATATTTATTTCGATTCCATGGTTTCCTTGATCTCGGAATAGAACGCATCAACTCTGAAATCCCAATCCTGTAATGAAATGAAATGAGATCTTGCTTTACGTTTTTCCAATGAATCCTCATCTATTGCTTTCCGAATTGCCTGCAGGAAGTCAGGACCATTGTCGGCGAGGTAGATGTATTCGCCGAAGGCCTTTAGTTCCGGCAGAGGCGTTCCGATTGTCGGGCATCCACCGGCGAGATATTCATAGCCCTTCACCGGGTTGATGCCTTCGGTATAGTCATTCATCGCAAATGGGAGGATCGCGCATTTGAAGTGGGCGAGGTAATTCGGGAGCACATCATAGGGCAGGGGGCCGGTGTATGTGACATTCTCCGCTTCAATGAATTTCGTCAGGCCTTTCATGCCCGGGCCAATCATCACGAAATGCAGATCCGGAGCATTGCGTATGATGTGTTCGATAATATCGTAGTCTATCCAGTCGCCCAAATATCCCCAGAAACCCACAATTGGTTTCTCAATTCCCTTCAGCCGTTCCGGCCTCGGCAGGTTACCATCAAGGGCCTTTTGGAAATGTTTGACTTCGGCGGCGTTTCGAATGAGCGCGGCGCGTTTCGCCATGGGTGATTTCGTGTCGATGAGTTTTTGCGACGAGCATGTGACAAGGTCACATGCTTCGATGAGTTCCTTCTCGACGCGGTGCACCACATCCGGCTTAAGGCCCGGTATCTTGAACCCGGTGATCTCGTCGCAGCAGTCGTAGATGCGAAGCTTTTCATTGAAGAAACCGAGCCACTTGATTGCCATCACGTTGTTGAATATAACAATCGGCTCTTTGGGCATCTCGCGGCAGAGGATTCGGTAGCAGAGCTTGTACCAGAAATGGTTCCAGGCGTTCCAGGATGGGTAGATGTATCCGAACGGCAATCCCGGCGGTGGAGTCCAGTTGAGCAGGTTGGGAGCGAATCCCTTAAGACCGCCTGTCCATGTCCAGAGATTTGATATGGGCTTTTCTTTGGAGAAGAATACCGTGATGATGTTGCCGGGCTCATCGATGTAGATAACCCGGTTGTCACGCGCGAAACGTTCGGCCAATTGCCGGTGTCTCTGCTTGATACCCTTAAGGCTTCCCCCTTCGAGGATAATTATCGTCTCGCCTTTCATCAGGTGACATTATAAGCAAAAAACCGTGACAGTGGGGATGTTGGAAAATATGTATAGGTGGTTTTCCTGTCTCAGGTGGGTCGAGTTTCCAGGTGACATACTTCCGGGTGGCACTGACAAGCGAGTCTTCGAAGTTTGTCAGTGTCTTCAT